>NZ_JBHZAG010000021.1:74956-116437 GCF_042754125.1 Amycolatopsis sp. NPDC059235 | reverse complement strand
TGTGGTGTGGGGGGGTTCTTGTAATGTCTTTTTCCCCGCCTTGACAAGCACCCCCGAACCGTCAGGACAATCAAGCTTCGGGGTGGTGGCCCCCCACCGCGCGCAATGTCGCCGCCAGGCGACGAGCCGAACCAAGAAGCCCCCACGACCAGCGAGTCTCCCCAGGATCCGCACGGACACCGGGGTAACCTCCCCCTTTGTGCGGTCAACCCTCGAACGTCCCTCCGAACGCGTCTGCTCCGCGTTCGGCAGCGACGCCGACGCCATCACCCTCCTCCCGGATTCCGAATCCTGGCAATGCGCCGACGTGGTCTTCAAACGCGTCCAAGACCGCTCCGAAGCCCTCTGGACCGCCCGAGCCCTCGATTTCGCCGACGACCCGGGCCTACGGATCGCGAAACCAGTCCGCTCGAGAGACGGCCGCTGGATAGTCGGCGACTGGTCAGCCTGGCGATACCTCCCAGGCACCACCGAACACCGCTGCGAAGAATCCATCCTGGCCGCCGTCCGCTTGCACCGAGCCACCGCGGACCTCCCCCGCCCTGACTTCCTTTCCTCCCGCGACGACCGGGACGCGATCGCCGACCGAATCGCCTGGGAAGAACAAGACCGCCCCCTCCCCGAGGAAAAAGGCGGCCGCTGGTTCGAAATCCTCGCCCCGGCCCGCCGCCCGATCAAACTCCCGCACCAGGTAGCCCACGGCGAACTCCTCGCCGGCCTCCTCTTCGACGGCGACGCGGCCCCCGGAGTGGTCGACTTCGTCCCGTATTACCGCCCAGGCGAATGGGGTGCGGCGATCGCCGCAGTCGACTCCCTGATCTGGGGCGGAGCCACCGGAGCCCTGCTCGAACGCTGGGCCCACCTCCCCGAATGGCCCCAGCTCCTCCTGCGCGCCATGCTGTTCCGCCTGGCCTCGCACGCACTGGACCCCCGCTCCACCAACGCCGCCCTGGACGGCCTGCGCGCAGCCGCCCGCGAGGTCAGCGCGATCCTCTGACTCACTGCGCGCCCCCGCCGTGACGGCGGGCAATGTCAACTCCCCGAAACATTCCGGCACATCGGGGTAACACGGCGTCCTTACCGTCGGGTCATCGCCGACCCGAGGAGCGCCTGTGCCGCACGTCGACACACATTGCCCGTACTGCGCCTTGCAGTGCGGGATGCGCCTGGCTGAGACCCGGGTCACCCCAAGGGATTTCCCGGTCAACGCGGGCGGTCTGTGCCAGAAAGGCTGGACCGCCGGTTCGCTGCTGGAATCCGGCGCCCGACTGACCTCGCCGCTGCTCCGCCGAGACGGCGAACTGCAGCCGGTTTCCTGGGGCGAGGCACTGGATTTCGTCGCGGCTCGCCTGCGATCCTCGCGACAGACCCACGGCGCGGACTCGGTCGCAGTGTTCGGCGGTGGCGGCCTCACCAACGAAAAGGCTTACCTGCTCGGGAAATTCGCCCGAATTGCGCTCGGAACGTCGCAAATCGACTACAACGGCCGATTCTGCATGTCCTCCGCCGCCGCAGCAGGGATCCGCGCGTTCGGCATTGACCGCGGACTTCCTTTCCCTGTCACCGATCTTGCGGGCGCGGACGTCGTCCTGCTCGCCGGAGCGAACCCGGCCGAGACGATGCCGCCGTTCATGCAGCACCTCGACAGCGCGGAACTGATCGTCATCGACCCGCGCCGCACTCCGACAGCCGAGCGCGCCGCACTGCACCTCGCGCCCGCGCCGGGAACGGATCTTGCTCTGGCGTTGGGGATTCTGCACGCGGTCGTCGCCGAGGGATACCTGGACAAGTCCTATGTGGATCTTCGGACCGCCGGGTTCGACGAGATGTGGCGGATCGCCGCGACCTGGTGGCCGGAGCGGGTCGAGCGGGTGACCGGCGTCTCGGCCGCGGATCAGCGCCGTGCGGCGGAAATGCTGGCCCGGGCGGGAAACGCGTATGTGCTCACCGGACGCGGGACGGAACAGCACGCGTCTGGCACCGCGACAGTCGGCGGGTGGATCAATCTCGCGCTGGCGTTGGGATTGCCCGGCCGTGCTGGTTCTGGGTTCGGTTGCCTGACCGGGCAGGGCAACGGTCAGGGCGGACGAGAGCACGGGCAGAAGGCGGATCAACTGCCGGGATATCGCAAGATCGACGACCCGGCGGCGCGTGCGTACGTGGCCGGAGTTTGGGGCGTACCGGCGGAAAGCTTGCCGGGGCCGGGAGGGTCGGCGGTCGAACTGCTCGAGGAATTGGGCGATTCGATCAAGGCGTTGCTGGTGTTCGGGAGCAACCCGGTGGTGTCCGCGCCGCGGTCGGCTCGTGTGCAGGACCGGTTGGCTGGGCTGGATCTTCTCGTGGTGGCGGACTTCGTCCTGTCGGAAACCGCGGAATTGGCCGACGTGGTTTTCCCGGTGCCGCAATGGGCCGAGGAGGAGGGCACGTTGACCAATCTCGAAGGCCGGGTCCTCCTGCGGCAGCGCTCGATCCAGCCACCGGACGGAGTGCGCAGCGATCTGACGCTCTTGCGGGAGCTCGCAGTCCGCATTGGACAGCCAGCTGAGCGATTTCCGGAAGACGCGGCGGAGGTTTTTGAGGAACTGCGTGCCGCGTCGAAGGGCGGAGCCGCGGACTACTCCGGCGTGACCTATCAACGGTTGCGTTCCGGGGAAGCGTTGCACTGGCCGATTCCGGACGAGACACACCCGGGCACGCCACGAATGTTTCTCGACGGATTCGCGCATCCGGACGGCCGGGCGCGCTTCGCGGAGGTTGACCACAGTGGACCCGCCGAGTTGCCGGACGAGATGTTTCCGTTGCAGGCCACGACCGGCCGAGTGCTGCAGCATTACCAATCCGGTGCGCAGACTCGCCGGATCGCGGAGCTGACGGCGGTCGTGCCGGAGGTGTTCGTCGAGGTGCACCCGGATACCGCGGCGCGTTCCGGGCTGGCCGACGGCGATCGTGCGGTGGTGCGGTCGCGGCGCGGGGAGACGGTCGCGCAGGTGCGGTGTGTTTCGTCGATGCGAGCCGACCTGGTCTTCCTGCCGTTTCACTTTCCCGGTGCGGCACGGGCGAATCTGGTGACCAACCCGGCGCTCGACCCGGTGAGCCGGATGCCGGAGTTCAAAGTGTGCGCCGTGTCGTTGGCGAGGGCGGAAGCATGAGCGCGCGGAACGTCGTCATCATCGGATACGGAATGGCCGGTGCCCGGCTCGCGGACGAGATCCGGCGACGCGATCCGGAAGCGGACCGAGTTCGGTTGACGGTGCTCGGCGAAGAGCAACACCCGGCGTACAACCGAGTGTTGCTGTCCACTGTGGTCGCTGGCGGGATGCATCCGGAAACGGTGCGCCTGCACGATTCGGAATGGGCGGCGCAGGCACAGGTCGACCTGCGGCTCGGAACGCGAGTGACGCGAATCGACCCGGCGCGGCGAGTGGTCCGCACTGAAACCGAGGATTTCCCTTACGACGCCGTGGTCCTCGCGACCGGTGCGGCACCATGGTTGCCGCCGGTCGAAGGGCTCGAACTCGGCCCAGAGGTCGTGACGTTCCGGACCTTGGACGACTGTGCGCGCATCGTCGACGCAGCACGCCCGGGAGCACCGGTCGCGGTACTCGGCGGCGGGCTGCTCGGCCTGGAAGCCGCACGCGGGCTGGCCGGTCGTGGCGCGAACGTGACCGTGGTGCACCCGCAGCCGCATGTGCTGGAACGGCAACTGGATTCCGGTGCCGGCCGAGTGCTGGCTCGCCGGTTGGCAGAGCTGGGTGTCACCTTCCGGTTCGAGGTGACAGCCGCCCGGCACCTGCCCGGCGACGGACTGAAACTCGACGACGGCAGCTTCGTTCCCGCCGACCTCGTGGTCGTCGCGGCCGGGGTGCGGCCGGAGACCTCGCTCGCCGAAGCCGCCGGACTCGCGGTGGATCGCGGCATCCTGGTCGACGATCTACTGAGGACTAGCGACGGCCGGATCCACGCACTGGGCGACTGCGCACGCCACCCAGGCGCGCCAGCGGGATTGGTCCAGCCGGCTTGGGAACAGGCCGCAGTGCTCGCGGACCTGCTCACCGGCGCGGACGCCACGGCGCGGTATCGCGGCACTCGCACGGTAACTCGGCTCAAGGCCCGCGACATCGACCTCGCCGCACTCGGCGAAACGCAGGTGACCAGCGAGGACGACGCAGCCGAGGTCGTGACCTTCGACGATCCGTCCGGCGGCCGGTACGGCAAGCTCGTCGTGCGCGGCGACCGAGTGACCGGCGCGATCCTGCTCGGCTTGCCGGACGCGGCGGCGACCGTGACGCAGCTGCACGACCGTGGGACGCCGGTCCCCGAAGATCGGCTCGCAGTTCTGCTCGGCCGCGCGTTGCCCGCGGGCGCGCCGACAGCGGCGAGCCCGGCCGATCTTCCTTCGTCCACAGTGATCTGCCGCTGCAACGCGGTGACCAAAGGCCGGCTGATCGAAGCCTGGCGGGGTGGCGCCACCGACGCTGCCGCACTCGCCCGAACCACCCGCGCCACCACGGGTTGCGGCAGCTGCCGCGACACGGTCGGCGCGGTCGCGGACTGGCTGGCCGCGCAATGACCGCCCCCGGTACCAAGGAGGACGCCATGACCCGCCGTTGGATCGAGCACTGGGATCCCGAGGACGACGAGTTCTGGGAGACCACCGGCAAGCGCGTCGCCCGGCGCAACCTGTGGTTTTCCGTGTTCTCCGAGCACATCGGCTTCTCGATCTGGACATTGTGGTCAGTCGTGGTGCTGTTCATGGGCCCGGCTTACGGCTTCAGCGCGGCGGACAAGTTCCTGCTCGTCTCCACGCCGACGGTGGTCGGCGCGATCATGCGGATCCCGTACACCTTCGCGGTCGCGCGATTCGGCGGTCGCAATTGGACAGTCATCAGTGCGCTGCTGCTGCTCATCCCGACGGTGCTGACCGCAGTCGTGCTACACCCGGGCACCTCGCTCGGAACGTTCGTGTTGATGGCGGCGCTCGGCGGTGTCGGCGGCGGCAACTTCGCGTCGTCGATGGCGAACATCAACACTTTCTACCCAGAACGGCATAAGGGCTGGGCGCTCGGGTTGAACGCCGGTGGCGGAAACCTTGGCGTCGCAGTGATTCAGCTTGTCGGATTGCTCGTGATCGGCACTGCAGGTGCGACAGCTCCGCGACTGGTGCTCTACATCTACCTTCCCCTGATCGTCATCGCCGCGACGTGCGCCGCGTTGTTCATGGACAACCTGGCCAGTGTTCGCGGTGACACCAAGGCAATGCGCGAAGTAGTCCGCTTTGGACATACCTGGGTCATGTCGCTGCTGTACGTCGGCACGTTCGGTTCCTTCATCGGTTACAGCTTCGCCTTCGGATTGGTGCTGCAGAACCAGTTCGGCCGGACGCCGTTGCAGGCGGCCGCGGTGACGTTCCTCGGTCCGCTGCTGGGTTCGCTGTCCCGGCCGATCGGCGGCTGGCTGTCGGATCGCATCGGTGGCGGCCGGGTCACCTTCGCGACCTTCGGCGCGATGGCGCTGGCGACCGTGGTGCTGGTGCTGGCTTCCTCGGCTGACTCGCTGGCGACGTTCACCGCCGCGTTCATCGTTTTGTTCGTGCTCACCGGAATCGGCAACGGTTCGACCTACAAGATGATCCCGGCGATCTTCCAGGTGAAGGCTCGGGCGGCGATTCAGGCCGGTGCGGACGAAGCGACGGAATTGCGGAACGCGCGTCGGCTGTCCGGAGCCTTGATCGGGTTGGCGGGCGCGATCGGCGCGCTGGGCGGATTGTTCATCAACCTCGCGTTCCGGCAGTCGTTCGCCACCGCGCACAGCGGTGTCCCGGCGTTCGTCGGATTCCTGGTCTTCTACGCGGTGTGCGTGGGTGTGACGTGGTTCGGCTATCTGCGCAAGCCAGCGGTGCGCGCGCAGGTGGCGTTGGCAGGAGCGGAGGTCTGAAATGCCTACAGTGGTGGTCGCCGGGCACGGAATGGTCGCGCACCGGTTCGTGGAGGCACTTCGCGCGGCAGACGCGGCGGGCGAGTGGCGGGTCGTCGTCTTCGGCGAGGAGAACCGTCCCGCTTACGACCGGGTCGCGCTGACCTCCTATGTGGACAGCTGGGATCCGGCGGCGCTGGCGTTGCCGGGATCGGACTACGCCGGAGACGACGCGGTCGACCTTCGCCTCGGCGAGGTCGTTGTTTCAGTGGATCGCGAAGCCAAGACAGTGACAACGGCGGCCGGACACGTGCAGCCGTATGACTCGCTTGTGCTGGCGACCGGTTCTCGTCCGTTCGTGCCGCCGGTGCCGGGCCGGGAGCTGCCCGGCGTTTTCGTGTACCGGACGATCGAAGACCTCGACGCCATTCGCGCGGCGGCCGAACGGCAAGGACGCGGCCGTCGGGCGGCGGTGGTCATCGGCGGTGGTCTGCTCGGCCTGGAAGCGGCGAAGGCGTTGCGGGACATGGGCTTGTCGCCACACGTCGTGGAAATGGCACCGCGATTGATGCCCTTGCAGGTCGACGATGGCGGCGGCGGGCTGCTGCGGCGGTTGATCGCGAATCTCGACGTGACCGTCCACACCGGAACTTCAACGGACGCGATCGAGGCCGACGGATCGCGACTGCTGGCCAAGCTGGGCAACGGCACCGAGCTGGATGTCGACCTGGTGGTCTTTTCAGCGGGTGTCCGCCCTCGTGACGACCTGGCCCGGGAGTCCGGTTTGGACGTTGGCGAGCGCGGCGGCGTGCTGGTCGACGCGACCTGCCGGACCAGCGATTCGGCGGTCTACGCGATCGGCGAGTGTGCGGCGGTCGAAGGCCGGGTGTACGGCATCGTCGCGCCGGGATACGCGATGGCGGAGGTGGTCGCGGCGCAGCTCACGGGTGCCGCGGCGAGCTTCCCCGAGCCGGACACCGCGACGAAGCTGAAGCTGATGGGCGTGGACGTCGCCAGTTTCGGCGACGCGCACGCGGCCACCGAAGGAGCGCTGGAAGTCGCGGTGAACGACGCCGTGGCCGGGACGTACAAGAAGCTCGTGGTGACCGACGACGGCCGGACGCTGCTCGGCGGGGTTCTGGTCGGCGACGCGGCGGAATACAACACGCTGCGGGCGTTGGTCGGCCGTCCGCTGCCTGCCGACCCGGGCGCGTTGCTCGCGCCGGCGGGCGGCGGCGCGGCGGTCGGCGTGGACGCCTTGCCGGACGAGGCACAGGTTTGTTCGTGCAACGGGGTTTCCAAGGGTGCGCTGACCCGGGCGATCACTGAGGACGGCTGCGATTCGGTCGGGAAGCTGAAGTCGTGCACGCGGGCGGGAACCTCGTGCGGTTCATGCGTGCCGATGCTGGCGAAGCTGCTGAACGCGTGCGGCGTCGAGCAGTCGAAGGCGCTGTGCGAACACTTCACGCAGTCGCGCGCGGAGCTGTTCGAGATCATCCGGGCGACTCGAATGACGACGTTCAGCGAGGTGGTGAGCCGCTACGGCACCGGGACCGGTTGTGCGGTCTGCAAGCCCGCGGTGGCGTCGATCCTGGCGACGCTGGGCAACGGGCACATCCTCGGCGGCGAGCAGGCCTCGCTGCAGGACACGAACGACCGGTTCCTCGCGAACATGCAGCGCAACGGCAGCTATTCCGTGGTGCCGCGGATTCCCGGCGGGGAGATCACGCCGGAGAAGCTGATGGTGATCGCGCAAGTCGCGCAGGATTTCGGGCTGTACACGAAGATCACCGGCGGACAGCGGATTGACCTGTTCGGGGCCACTGTGGACCAGCTGCCGGAGATCTGGCGGCGACTGGTCGACGCGGGCTTCGAGTCCGGGCACGCGTACGGAAAGTCGTTGCGCACAGTAAAATCCTGCGTTGGTTCGACCTGGTGCCGGTATGGTGTGCAGGACAGCGTGGGGCTGGCGATCGACCTGGAGTTGCGGTATCGAGGTCTGCGGTCGCCGCACAAGATCAAGGCCGGAGTGTCCGGGTGTGCGCGTGAATGTGCTGAAGCGCGTGGCAAGGATTTCGGCGTGATCGCCACCGAACACGGATGGAACCTTTACGTCGGCGGCAACGGCGGCGCGACACCTCGGCACGCTGAGCTTCTCGTGTCTGATGTGGACACCGAGACGCTGGTGCGCACGATCGACCGGTTCCTGATGTTCTACGTGCGCACGGCGGATCGGCTGCAGCGCACGGCACCGTGGATCGAGGAGCTGGACGGCGGACTGGACCACCTGCGCGCGGTGATCGTGGACGACAGCCTTGGTATCTGCGAGGACCTGGACGCGGCGATGGCGAAACACGTCGAGGGCTACACCGACGAATGGCGCGGGGTGCTGGAGGATCCGGACAAGCTGGCGCGCTTCAGTTCGTTCGTGAACGCACCAGGGACGCCCGACCCGTCGATCTCGTTCCGCGAGGAGCGGGAGCAGCGGATCCCGGTGTTGCTGGGAGTTCCGGAGGTGCGGCGATGACCATGACCTCGTCCTGGACCGCGGTGTGCGGGGCAGTGGACATTCCGGAGTTCTCCGGAGCCGCGGCACTGGTAGACGGCCAGCAGGTCGCGGTGTTCCACGCCGGCGACGGCTGGTACGCACTGTCTAATTGGGACCCGTGCAGCGGCGCGGCCGTGCTGTCGCGCGGGATTGTCGGCGACGCTGGGGGAGAGCCGGTGGTCGCGTCGCCGGTCTACAAAGAACGGTTTTCGCTCCGAAGCGGAAAGTGCCTGGACGCGGAAGGCGTTTCGGTGCCGGTGTATCCGGTTCGCGTACGGGACGGGGTGATCGAGGTGGGATCACCGTGACCGACGTCCGGCCGCTGGCCGGGTTCACGGTGGGAATCACGGCAGCGCGCCGAGCTGAAGAGCTGGGCGCGCTGCTCGTGCGCCAGGGCGCCGCGGTCCGCTATGGACCGGCGATCCGGATCGTGCCGCTGGCGGACGACACCGAGCTGCATTCGGCGACGATGCGATTGCTGGAGTCGCCAGTGGACCTTGTCGTGGCGACGACCGGGATCGGCTTTCGCGGCTGGATCGAGGCCGCGGAAGGGTGGGGCCTCGGGGATAAAGTGCTCGACCATCTGTCGAACGCCTCGCTGCTGGCTCGCGGCCCGAAAGCGGCTGGCGCGGTGCGGACGGCGGGGCTGGCGGAGGACTATTCGCCCGCTTCGGAGAGCAGCGCGGAACTGTTGCAGTACCTGACCAAGTCCGGAGTGGACGGACGGCGGATCGCGCTTCAGCTGCACGGCGAGCCGTTGCCGTTCTTCGCGGAGACCCTTCGGCAGGCAGGCGCCGAGGTGATCGAGATCCCGGTGTACCGCTGGGTGGCCCCGGCAGACCCGGGACCGCTCGACCGGCTGTTGGACGCGGTCCTGGAAGGCACGATCGACGCCTTGCCGTTCACGAGCGCGCCCGCTGCCGCGTCGACCGTCGCGATGGCGCGGCGGACTGGCCGGCTCGGCGCGCTGGTCGAGGTGTTGAGCAGCCGGGTGGCGGTGGCGTGCGTCGGTCCGATCACCGCTGCGCCACTTGCCTCGCTGGGTGTTCCGACTGTCCAACCGAGACGGTCGCGAATAGGGGCGCTGGCGCGAACGGTCGCCGAGACCTTGGTCGCGGCCTCGCCGACGCTGTACGCCGCAGGCCATGTGCTGCAGGTCCGCGGCACCGGCGCGCTGGTCGACGGCGAATGGCGCGAGATCGCCCCGGCTCCGATGGCGCTCCTGCGCGCCCTCGCCCGGCAACCTGGCCGGGTGGTCGCGCGCCGGGAACTGTCCGCCGAGCTTCCGTCCGGCGGCGAGGCGCACGCGGTGGAGACGGCGATCGGCCGGTTGCGCACGTCTCTTGGCGGCACCGGAGTGGTGCAGACTGTGGTCAAGCGCGGCTATCGGCTGGCGGTGAATCCCGGCGACACCCCGGTGCCGATCGGCTAATCTCGGCCTGGTGCGGATGGTCCCGATTCCGCCGGGAACGGTGACGCTCACCGACCGGCGGACAGAACGCAGCTGGACAGTCGACGTGCCCGCGTTCGAGCTAGGCGCGTTCCCGGTCACTCAAGAGGAATACAGCGGCGGCGGGGGGCTGCCCGCGGTCGAGGTGTCCTGGTTGGACGCGGTGCGGTTCTGCAACACACTGTCCGAACGCGACGGACTATCGCCCGCTTACGCGATTGGCGACGAGGTGGAGTGGGACCGGTCCGCTTCCGGCTACCGGCTGCCTACCGAAGCTGAGTGGGAACACGCCTGCCGCGCTGGCACCGAAGGCCCTCGGTACGGCGACCTGGACGAGATCGCCTGGTACGAAGGAAACTCCGGCGGTCGGCTGCATCCCTCCGGCGAGAAGCGTCCGAACGCCTGGGGTGCCTACGATCTGCTCGGCAACAGTTGGGATTGGTGCTGGGATCTCTACGATCCGGCCGTGTACGGCGAGTATCGGGTGCTCAAGGGCGGCGGCTGGGCGGACGAACACTGGAGCGTCCGGGTGTCCGTGCGCCGCCGGAGCCACCCGACCTTCCGGGTGGACGACGTCGGCTTTCGGGTCGCACGGTCCAGTTAGGACTGTGCGGAGTCCCACCAGGACAGAATCCGGGTTCCGTACAGCGTCAGCCACTTGGAGGGTTCTCCGGCCGGGACGTCGACCTCGAACCACATGTCGCCGTTGAGCCGGCCGTCCTGCAGCCAGGTTCCGTCCGGCTGCCGAGCGGCGCGAACCCGTTCCACCGCGTCGGAGAGCCGTGGGTCAGGCGGAAGGTCGTCCACGATCGCGGCCTCGCGGAAGTGCTCGACCGCGTTGATCGCGCTGTAATGCCACCGCACCGGATACGCGAAATGATCTACCCACGAGGCCACCTGCTCGCCGGTCGAGAGCCGGTACAGCAGACGGCGTTCCAGCAGATACTCCTCGCCGGCGCGGCGGGCAGCGTGCGTCTCGTCGGTGCCGCCGGTCGCGATGTCGTAGGCGAGGAGGCCCTTCACCGCGTTCAGCGTCGAGTGGAAGGACGAGCGTTTCGACCCGTCGACCCATTCGCAGTTCCAGCCGCCGTCGGCCAGCTGGTGCTCGGGGAACCAATGGGCGAGCTGGGAGACGTCCACGCCGAGCCAGCCGCCGTTCGCGAGGGTCCAGGCGTTGATGCAGACGTCGACCTCGCCGTCCCAGTACGGCAGATTGTGGTATTCCCAGCAGGAATTCTCGGCGATCAATTCCGCGGTCCGGCGAGCGCGCAGCACCGCCGAATCCAGGCCCCATTCCCGGAGCATGTTGAGCGACCAGGTGGTGGCCGTCCACGGCTGCCCGGTGTCCGGGCCGGGGGTGAATTGCGCCGGGAAGAACGCGCCGCCTGCCCATTGCCCGTCCGGGTCTTGGCGGGCGAGGAGTTGCGCGCCGAAGCCCTCGGTCGCGATCTTGTGCCGGGTGGCCGTCCAGACTTCGGGCGGCGCGTCCGCTAAGTCCCGTTCGACCTGCCAGCGCAGCGTCGGGTCTGAGTCGAGCAGCCATTTCAGCACGTCAGGACTTTATCCCGGCGGTCAACCCCACGTCACGGAGAAATCCTGGTAGCCGCGGGCGGACGCGGCCCGGGCCGCCTCGTCCTCGGCGGCTTGGCGGTCCGAGCGGCGGAGCGGATCGAATTCGGCCAACGTGAAGGCGAGGCGTTTGCCCGACGCTTTCATCCGCCAGGTACCCATGATCTCGCCGTCGACCAATAACGCACCAGGGCTGCCGAGAATCTTCCACACCTCTTTCGCCCGCGCTTTGTCCGGAACGAGGACGGCTTTGTCACGGCCCTGCGTGTACGGATCGAGCGGCGGCAACAGGCGTACTCCAGCAGCCGACGGCGGGTTCTCCAACGCGGGCAACCGATCCTTCGGGATGAAAGCCTGTCGACCGTCCACTTTGACCTCAGCGAGCGAGGAAGGCCAAGTCTCGCTTACGGAAGTCTTCGCGGTGCCGAGAAATCCCGCCGAGTCGCCTTGCGTCGCAGGCCCGTTGAAGCGCAAATACTGCTCGATCACTCGCGAAACCGCCGCCGGGACCGGGCGCGTGGACATCCGTCCGCGATCCTCCAGCGGGGCGAGCGTCGCCGGGGATTGTCCGGCTTCGAGCCGTGCGCCGCCGTGCAGGGAGGCGATTCGCATGAGCTGTTCGTGCACGTGAGTGGCGTTGCAGCCGCGGCACCAGCGGCTGAACGCGGGCGGGAGCAGCTTCGTGATCTCGCCGCTCACCGCGCCCTTGGTCATCGGCTTGGTGACCACTTTGCGGATTGCCCGCGCGGTGGTGAACACAATGTCCACAGGGGACACGTCAGCGGCCTGGATGTCTTTCTTCTGCCACAACATCCGGGCCAGCGCGTCCGGATCGTCGACCGGCACCAAGGCGGCGGTCAGCTCCGGAAGATCCGCGCGCCGGTGGAAATGCGGCGCGCCCCGGTGCGACCACACCAGGGCGAGCCGCTGATCGTCCACAAGCGACTCCGGCGTCACCTCATCCGGCATCCGGGCTGCTAGTGCGAGCAGAGCGGTGTCGCGCATGCTGTCCTGCAGACCGAGGTCCAGCAGCGGCAGGTCGTACGGATCGGCGACGGAGCGGTGCAGCCCCTGCTCGGCGATCCGGTACGCCAGCGCCTGTTCGCGCGACACCTCCAGCATCCCGGCCTCCTTCAGATCTTGTAGTCGAAGGTGTACGACACAGTCGGCTCGCCCAGCACGCCGTGCACCGTGCCGGAGCCGCTGATGCCGGCCAGTTCGCCGGTCCCGGAGCCGGGCACGACCTCGAACGTCGAGCGGATGCTCTTCGGGTCGAAGCCCCACTCCTGGCGGACCACGAACGTGCCGCGGCGGCCGTCGACAGTGCCCTCGAACCGGTCGTAGCCCGGCGACGTGGTCGCGCCGCCGTCGTAGCCTTCGCCCGGGTAGTACAGCAGGTAGTCGCCAGTGGCCGCACCCTGGATGACGCCCGAGTACTCCATCGCGGCGTGCACGTACGCGACGCGCGGGCTGCCCTCCTCGCCGCTCGCCACGTGCTCTTCCCACTTCGTCATGCCAAACGTGTTCATGCCGCTTACTCAATCACCCATACCTGCCATCTTGTGTCAGGTATTTCAGTCATACTTGCCGCATGCGTGCCGGCCGTTTGCTCACCGTGCTTCTCCTGCTGCAGAACCGCGGCCGGATGACCGCCGAGGAATTGGCCGCTGAGCTGGAGGTTTCGGTCCGGACGGTGTACCGGGACATCGACGCGCTGTCGGCCTCGGGGGTGCCGGTGTACGCCGACCGCGGCCGCAGCGGCGGCTACCAGCTCGTCGACGGCTACCGGACCCGGCTGACCGGCCTCAACGAGGACGAAGCCCAGTCGCTGGCGCTGGCCGGGCTGCCGGTGGCGGCCGCGGAGCTGGGGCTCGGCACGGTGCTGGCGGCCGCGCAGCTGAAGCTGTACGCGGCGTTGCCGCAGGAGCTGCGCAGCCGCGCCGGCCGCGTCGCGGAACGCTTCTACCTCGACGTTCCCGGCTGGCACCGAGGCATCGAAAGCCTGCCGACGCTGTCCGCGGTGGCCGACGCGGTGTGGTCCGCGCGGCGGATCCGCGTGCGGTACGAACGGTGGGGACAGCGCGAGGTCGAGCGGGTGCTGGAACCGCTGGGGCTGATCCTCAAAGCGGGCAACTGGTACCTGGCCGCCCGGTGCGAGGGGACCGATCGCACCTACCGGATTTCGCGCATCCACGAGCTGACCGACCTCGGCGAGGAGTTCGAGCGACCGGCGGAATTCGACCTCGCCGGTTACTGGCAGGAGTGGTCGGAGCAGTTCGAACGCCGGATGTACCCCCGAAAGGCGACAGTGCGCCTCTCGCCGCGCTCCCAGGCTCTCGTACCGTTCTACGCAGGCAGCGTCGGTGCCCGGGCGCTTCGCGAGGCAGTCGCCGCCGGAGCGGAACCGGACGGCGACGGATGGTTGACGATCGACCTGCCGGTCGAACCGGGCGAAGCGGCGATCGGCGAACTGCTGCGGTTCGGGCCGCATCTGGAGGTGCTGGCGCCGGAGGACCTGCGGACGGAACTGGCGGCGGCGGTCCGGGAGATGGGGCAGAGGTATGAATGACCTGATCAGGGCACTGCTGCCGGGCGCGACTTCACCGGAAACGAGGCAAACGGATGGGTGAGCTGGACGGCGTGCGGATCGGCGTCACGGCCGAGCGGCGCGCGGACGACCTGATCGGCGCGTTGCTCAGGCATGGCGCGGAAGTGCGGCACGCGCCGACGATCACGATCGTCCCGCTCCCCGACGATCCGGAATTGCGCCGAGGCACCGAAGCCGTCCTCGCCGCGCCGGTCGACCTCACCGCGGTCACCACCGGGGCGGGGTTCCGCGGCTGGCTCGACGCCGCCGAAGGCTGGGGCCTGCGCGACGCGCTGCTGGACTCGCTGGCCGGGTCGCGCATCTTCGCGCGCGGCCCGAAAGCGGTGGGTGCGGTGCGTGGCGTCGGTCTGCGCGAGCAGTACTCCGCGCCCGGCGAGACCAACGACGAGCTGTTCGGCGCGCTCACCGAAGCCGGTGTCAATGGCGCGCGCGTGGCGTTGCAACTGCACGGCGCACCGCTGCCGGAGTTCACCGATCCGCTCGAGGCGGCGGGGGCGTCCGTGCTCGCAGTGCAGCCCTACCGCTGGCACACGCCACCGAATCCGGAGCCGGTGTTCTCGTTGATCCGCGAAGTGCTGTCGGGAGAACTGGCCGCGTTGGTGTTCACCAGCGCCCCGGCCGCGACGAATTTCCTGACGCTCGCCGACGAATCCGGGCGTGGAGCGGAGCTGCGCGAGACCCTGCGCGGTGGCACGGTCGTCTGCGCGTGCGTTGGTCCGGTGACCGCTGCGCCGTTGGAGGCAGCAGGAATCCGCACGCTACAGCCGGAGCGTCAGCGGCTAGGCGCGTTGGTGAAGCTAGTAGTCGCGAAGCTCGGTTAAGACGCTTCGGCCTGCTGTCGTCCGGCTGCTTCTTCGCTGAGGCCTTGCCGCCAGTAACCGGTGAAGCAGATGGCGGTCTTGTCGAAGCCTCGCTCGCGGACAAGGTGTCGCCGAACGAGCTTCACGACACCTGCTTCGCCGGACACCCACGCATACGGCGTGCCGTTGGGCAACTCGGCCGCGCGTACGGCGTCTACGAGCGCTTCGCCGTGCGTACGCGCACCGCGGACCACCCAGTGCACTTCGACCGCACCGTTGGTCTCGAAGGTCTGTCGCTCTGCGCGGTCCGGAATCTCGACGTACACCGACGCGCGCGTCGATTGCGGCAGCCGCTCGAGAATCCCGCCGATCGCCGGCAGCGCTGTTTCGTCACCGACCAACAGTTGCCATGTCGTCCCGTCGGGCACGTCGTACAACCCGTGCGGCCCGAGGAACGCGACGCGCCCGCCGACCGCCGCCTGCCCGGCCCACGTCGACGCCGGGCCGCCGCTCTCCTCGTGCAGCACGAAGTCGACGTCCACCTCGCCGCTCTCCGGACGCGCCGCGCGCACCGTGTACGTCCGCATCGGCGGCCGGACGTCGTCGGGCATCGCGAGGTAGCGGCGGTACCACGACAGGACGTCGTCCTCGCCCATCTCAGCGGGCGGCAGATGCGGCTCCTCGTCGCCGGGGAGCGGGAAGAACACCTTCACGTACGCGTCCGGTGCCACCGGACCCGCCGCGGCGAGCCCCGGGCAGTCGAACGTGACCCGAGCCATGTGCGGGGTGACCCGCCGAACCGCGGTGACCTTGCCGGGGTGGTAAGTGAGGGTGCCCATGAGGTGAGGCTAACCTAAACCGTGCGGGCCGGGCTATGGCTGGGGAGGATGGCGGACGCCACGTTTGCCGGGATCGGGCGGGACCGGCCGCGAGATCAGGCCTAGAGGCGATGAGCAGGTCCGTGAAGGGCTCCTTGAGGGAATCTAGTTCCCTCAAGGAGCCCTTCACGGACCGCTGCGGGAGTGGAGAGCCGCCTCGGCCGCGTTTCGCCCCGGCCGCGCGACACCACTGCCAAACCCCAATGTGGCATTGGGTGCGCGCGACGCACCGAATGCCACATTGGGTGCGTCAGATGCACCCAATGTGGCATTGGGGCGGAGTCCTGCCGAGCAGCGGTGCCGTCTCGCACGCGCAGCAGCGCTGTCCGGAAGCCATGGCGCGGGAGTGGCTGTGCGGAGTCCATGGTGCGCGAGTGGTCGTGCGGAGGCCACGGCGCGGAAGTGGCCGTGCGGAGTTCATGGTGCGGGAGCGGCTGTGCGGAGGCCACAGCGCGGAAGTGGCTGTCCGGAGGCCGTGGTGCGGGAGTGGTCGTGCGGAGGCCGTGGTGCGGGGAAGTAGCCGTTGCGGAAGATCTAGAACAAGCCGGGCGGCTCGTCCTCGCCAGGCTCGTCCCCGTCCGGCCGCCAGCGGTACTTCCGCAGGTCCACCTTTTCGCCGTCCGCCAGCACGCCCTCGGCGCGCAGCCGTTCGAGCTGTTCGTGCAGCAGATGCGGCGCGGGAGTCCCGTTCGCGCGGAGGATGCGGTGCCAGGGCAGGTCGTGGCCGTCCTCGGCGAGGGCGCGGCCGACCATGCGCGGAGAGGGAGCACCGGAGAGCGCTGCGACGTCGCCGTACGTCGCGACTGTCCCCGCGGGTACGTCGGCGATGACTGCGCGTATCCGCTCGTGCAGTTCGTCGTTCATGACCCGGCAGATGATAGTCCCGCCGAGGGGTGTGCCGGTGCGCCACCCGGGTGAGCGGGCATGGTTCCATCGCTGATGTGCACGTGCGGAGAGCAGGGAACGGACAGGCGCGGCTGGTGCGCCCGCCGGTCCCCGCCGCACCCACGTTCACCTGGGACGAGGACGCTCGACGGCTGCTGTCGGCCCCCTCGGGATTCCGCCGGGTGCTCGGCGGGCCGGGCACCGGCAAGACCGCGTTGCTCGCCACCGCGGCCGCGCGCCGGATCGCGGAGGGGGCGGATCCGGAGAGCGTGCTGCTGCTCACGACGTCCCGCCGGGCGGCGGACGCGTTGCGGGCCGACCTCACGCGACGGCTCACGTCCGATCCGGACCAGGAGTCTCCGCTGCCGCGCACGGTGAGTGAACCGCTCGTGCGCACAGTGCATTCGTACGCGTTTTCGTTGCTGCGCCTGGAAGCTCGCGCGGAGGAGCTGCCGCCGCCGCGATTGCTGGCCGGAGCGGAGCAGGACGTGGTCGTGCGCGAGCTGCTGGAGGGCGACCTGGACGAGGGCGCGACCGGGTGGCCGGAGCAGTTGCGTCCGGCGCTGACCGTGCCCGGGTTCGCCGAGGAACTGCGCGACCTGCTGATGCGGGCTGCCGAGCGGGGGCTCGGGCCGGAGGATCTCACCGAACTCGGGCATCGCCAGGATCGCGAGGAGTGGGTCGCGGCGGGGGAGTTCTGGGCACAGTACGAGGAGGTCACCCAGCTGCAGGGGGCCGGAGGGAACGCGCTCGGCCTGCCTGCCGCGCCCGCGCTCGACGCCGCCGAATTGGTGACGTCGGCGTTGCTCGCGCTGGAGGACGACGAGGAGCTGCGCGAGCGTGAACGAGGCCGGGTGCGGCACCTGTTCGTCGACGACGCGCATCACCTGGATCCGTTGCAGGTCCAGCTGATCCGCACGATCGGGCACACCGCGGAGGAGTTCGTGGTGGCCGGCGATCCCGATCAGTCGGTGTTTTCTTTCCGTGGCGCGGACCCGAAACTGTTCGCCGATTCCGACAATGACGGCGACCGGACAGTCATGCTGACCACGTCGCACCGGCTCGCTCCGACTGTCCGGGCGGCGGTCGCGAAGCTCGGTGCGACGCTTCCGGGTGCCTCGGCGCATCGGAAGCTGGTTACCCCGCAAGGGAAACGCGGCGGCAAGGTGCGGGTGCGGCTGATGCCGACGCCGGCAGCGGAGGCGAGCTGGATCGCCGACCAGCTGCGTCGGGCTCATCTTGTCGACGGGGTGCCGTGGTCGGAGATGGCGGTGCTGGTGCGGTCTCCGGCGCGGACTTTCCTGGTGTTGCAACGCGCCTTGCGCGCGGCTGGGGTGCCGATCGGTTCGGCTACTGAGGAATTGCCGTTGGCGAAACACTCCGCGGTCCGGCCGTTGCTGGCGGTTTTGCGGATCGCGGCCGAACCGGAACTGCTGGACGTCGACATCGCGGAGATGCTGCTGTCCTCGTCGCTTGGTGGGGCTGATCCGTTGGCGTTGCGGCGGTTGCGACGCGGTCTGCGTCGGCTGGAGTTGGCTGGCGGTGGGCAGCGGTCGAGTGACGAACTGCTCGTGGAAGCATTGCGGGGCGGGGACATTCTCGTTGGTCTCGCTGACAACGAAGCGCTGCCGGTGCGTCGGGTCGGCAAGCTGTTGAGTGTCACGCACCAGGCGGTGAGCCGCGGTGACGGCGTCGAGCAGGTGTTGTGGGAGCTGTGGCAGGCGAGCGGGCTGCAGGAACGGTTGCTGCGGTTGGTGGATCGCGGCGGTTCGCTGGGCGCGCAGGCTGATCGTGACCTGGACGCTGTGGTGGCGTTGTTCGATTCGGCGGGCCGGTATGCCGACCGGTTGCCCAAGGCGAGTGTCGCGGCGTTCGCGGATTATCTGTCGTCGCAGAACATCGCGGGGGACACCCTTGCGCCCGCGGCTATTCCGGGTGAAGGGGTTTCGCTGCTTACCGCGCACGCGTCCGCGGGTCGCGAGTGGACAGTCGTCGCGGTCGCCGGGGTGCAGGAGGGTGCGTGGCCGGACATGCGGCTGCGCGGGTCGTTGCTGGGTGTGGAGCGGCTGGTCGACCTGCTGTCCGGAGTGGACGAACACGACAAGGTGTCCGCGATCGCGCCGATTCTCGCCGAGGAGCGGCGGCTGTTCTATCTCGCGGCGAGCCGGGCGCGCCGGACGTTATTGGTCACCGCGGTGGCCGGAGAAGACGAGCAGCCGTCCCGGTTCCTAGACGACCTTGAGGAGAACGGCGCCGACGACGGCATGCTCGACTCCCGGATGAAACCGCCGGGCCGATCGCTCGTGCTGGCCGAATTGGTCGGCGAGCTGCGCGAGGTCGTGTGCGACGACAAGACGGACCCGGAGCGGCGGAAGCGGGCGGCGAAACAGCTTGCCCGGCTCGCCGCAGCTGGGGTTCCGGGCGCGCATCCGGACACTTGGTACGGGTTGATGGAAGCGTCCACAGAGGACCCGGTGCACGGGCCAGGCGACCTCATGCGGATCTCTCCGTCCACTGTGGAGATCCTCGTGAAGTGCCCGCTGCGCTGGTTGATCGAACGGCACGGTGGCAGTGATCCGGCGCAACTGGCGGCGGTGACCGGAACTCTCGTGCACGGCCTGGCGCAGGCGATCGCGGGCGGGAGCACCGAGGAGCAGATCCAGGCCGCGCTGGACGAGGCGTGGGTGCGCGTGGACGCTGGCGCGCCGTGGTTTTCCCGGCGCGAGCGGTCCCGAGTGGAGCTCATGCTGCGCAACTTCGTGTCGTGGCTGGAAAAATCGCGGCAGGAGCTGATCGAGGCCGGGGTCGAGCAGGACATCGAGGTCGAGTTGCCGATGGGCGACGAAGAGGTCCGCGTGCTGCTGCGCGGGCGCGTCGACCGGGTCGAGATGGACAAGGACGGCCGCCCGGTGATCGTGGACATCAAGACCGGCAAGGTCCCGGTGTCCGGCGCGGACGCGGAGAAGCACCCGCAGCTCGCGGCGTATCAGCTGGCGGTGCTGCTGGGCGCGGTCGAGGGCAAGAACACGCCCGGCGGCGCGAAACTCGTCTACGTCGCGAAAGGGAACAATAAAACCGGGGCCACGCAACGGGATCAGCCGCCGATGGACGAGGACAGCGGGCGTGAGTGGCTGGAACTCGTGCGGTCCGCTGCGGCTGCCGCGGTCGGTCCGGACTACCAGGCGCACGAGAACGCCGACTGCGACCGGTGCCCGGCGCGCGGTTGCTGCCCGCTGCGTCCGGAAGGGCGTCAGGTGACCGGACCGTGAGCCCGGTGGTGATCGCCAACCCCGTCGGACCCGCGGAAATCGCCGACGCGCTGGGGTTGCACCGTCCGACGCCCGAGCAGGCGACCGTGATCGCGTCGCCGGTCGAGCCGTCGCTGGTCGTCGCGGGCGCGGGCGCGGGCAAGACAGAAACCATGGCCGCGCGCGTGGTCTGGTTGGTGGTCAACGGAATCGTGAGCCCGGAGCGGGTGCTCGGCCTGACCTTCACCCGTAAAGCCGCGCGTCAGCTCGGCGAGCGGGTGCGGGCGCGGCTTCGGCGGCTCGCTGGCTCGGGGCTGTTGGAGCGACTTGATCCGTCGGGCGCGTTGCGGTCCACTGTGGTCGCTGGCGAACCGACGGTGCTGACTTATCACGCGTATGCCGGGCGTTTGCTGTCGGAACACGGTTTGCGGCTTCCGGTACAGCCGGGTGTCCGGTTGCTGTCGGAGACTTCCTCTTGGCAGCTGGCGCACCGAGTGGTGTCCACTTGGGACAATGACCTGGACACCGACCGGGTGCCGCCGACGGTCACCGCGCAACTGCTTGCGCTGGCCGGTGAACTTGGCGAGCATTTGATTTCGACGGAGAAGCTCAGGCAGTACACCGAATGGCTGTGCGAGGTCATCGAAAACGCGCCGCGGGCTAAAGGGCAGCGCGCGTCGCTGCCGGTGAAGCTTCAGGATGTGCTGGCAGCACAACGGTTTCGGCTCGCGTTGCTGCCGCTGGTCGAGGATTACCACCGGCGCAAACGGGCGGAAGGCGCGCTCGACTTCGCGGACCAGATGTCGCTGGCCGCTCAGCTCGCGGACGGATATCCGGCGGTGGTCACGGGTGAGCGCGAGCGTTACGGGGCCGTGCTGCTGGACGAGTATCAGGACACTGGACACGCGCAGCGAGTGTTGCTGCGGTCGTTGTTCGGCGGGGTTGACCATCCGCCGATGCCGGTGACCGCGGTCGGCGACCCGGCGCAGGCGATTTACGGCTGGCGCGGCGCGAGTGCGGCGAACCTGCCCCGGTTCACCACGGATTTCCCGCGCCGCGGCGAGGAACGGCTCGAAACCGCGCACGAATTCGGGCTGCTCACGAGTTTCCGCAATCCGCCGGAAATTCTGGAGCTGGCCAACGCGATCTCGGAACCGTTGCGGCAGCGCGGACTTGGCGTCGAACGGCTGCGCGCGCGGGACGGCGCTGGACCGGCGGACATCGCGGTCGCGTTGCTGCCGGACGTGCGCGCGGAACGCGAGTGGGTCGCCGACGCGATGGCGCAGCGCTGGCATGCGGAGAAAGAGGAATCCGGCAAGCCGCCGACCGCCGCGGTGCTGGTGCGCCGCCGGGCGGACATGGCCCCGATCGCGGCGGAAATGCGCATGCGCGGGCTGCCGGTGGAGGTCGTGGGCCTCGGCGGATTGCTGGACGAACCGGAGGTCGCCGACCTCGTGTCCACGTTGCGGGTGCTCGCCGATCCGCTCGCGGGCAGCGCGGCCGCACGGCTGCTGACCGGTGCGCGCTGGCGGATCGCGGCGGCGGACGTCGCGGCGTTGTGGCGGCGGGCCAACGAACTCACCTCGCCCGAACCGCGCGCGCAGGAGGGCGAGGAGCCGGAGCTGGTCGCCGAACGCGCGGAACAGGCCGGCCTGATCGACGCCGTCGACGAACCCGGCGCGCCCGAGCGTTACTCCGCGGAGGGGTACCGCCGCATTCGTCGGCTCGGTGCGGAATTGACCGCGTTGCGGCGGCGGTTGGATCAATCGCTGCCGGAATTGGTCGCGGATGTCGAACGCACGATGCTGCTGGATGTCGAATCGCTCGCCCGTCCCGGGTCGGCTGGTCGCGCGCATTTGGACGCGTTCGCCGAAGTCGTTACTGATTACGCGGAAACCGCGCCGACCGCGACCCTGTTGTCCTTTGTGGACTACCTGAACACCGCGGCACACGCGGAGGACGGCCTCACGCCTGGTGAAGTGCAGGTGGTTCCGGACCGCGTGCAGGTGCTCACCGTGCATTCCGCCAAGGGGCTGGAGTGGGAAGTAGTGGCTGTTCCGCACCTGGTCGCTGAGGTGTTCCCGGGCAAACGTCGTTCGTCGTCATGGTTGCGCACTTCTACCGCGCTGCCTGCGCATTTGCGTGGTGACGCGGCGGATCTGCCGAAGCTGCAGGTCGCGGAAGGCTATGACCGCAAGGAAGTTCAGGAAGCACTGGAACTGCACGAGGAAGGGTTCGTCGCGCGCGAGGCCGACGAGGAGCGACGGTTGTGTTACGTCGCGCTGACCCGTTCCGAGCGCGCGCTGCTCGTTTCGGGGCATTGGTGGAACGAAAGCAGTACGCGCGCCAAGGGTCCGTCGATCTTCCTGTCCGAGATCGCCGAGGTGATGGGCGAGGCCGATCCGCCGCTGGGCGTTGTGGACGTCTGGGCTGACGAACCGGCCGAGGACGACGAGAACCCGCTGGTCGCGGACTCGCGAGCGGCGAAATGGCCGGTGGATCCGCTGGGCGACCGGCGGTCCGGCGTGGCCACCGGGGTGGATCTGCTGCTGGCGGAAATGGCGGCGCTGGAAGAAGAACCCGAGCCGGAACCCGAACCCGAACCCGAAGCCGAACCTCTTCCGGCGGCCGACGACGACGAAATCCCGCTGCCGCCGGAACCCGAGGACGAAGAGGAGTACCTGGCAGAAGACTTCGAAGACGACGAAGACGTCATCGACCCGGAAGATCCCGATGGCTGGGCCGCCGACACCGACGTCCTGCTCGCCGAACGCGCCCGCTCGCAGTCCACAGTGGATCGCGTCGCGCTGCCCGCGCAACTGAGCGTGAGCCAACTGGTGGACTTGGCGTCCGATGCGGACGCTCTGGCGCAACGCCTGCGTCGCCCACTTCCGTTGCCGCCCAACACCTTCGCCCGCCGCGGCACCGCGTTCCACAGCTGGCTGGAACAACGCTTCTCCGGCGACCGGCTGCTGGAGATCGACGACCTGCCCGGCGCGGCCGACGTCGGCGAGGCTCCGGACACTGATTTCGAAGCCCTGCAAGAAGCTTTCGAGAACAGCGAATGGTCCGACCGCGTCCCGGTGGCCGTGGAGGTGCCGTTCTCCGCGGACGTCGAAGGCATCACCCTGCGCGGCCGGATGGACGCGGTGTACGCCGATCCGGACGGTGGCTGGACTGTTGTGGACTGGAAAACCGGCTCGGTCCCGTCCGAAGAACGGTTGCCGGCACTGGCGGTTCAGCTCGGCGCGTACCGATTGGCGTGGGCGGCGCTGAAGAAAGTTCCGGTGGAACGGGTGCGCGCGGCCTTCCACTATGTCCGACCTGGACACACGTTGCGCCCAGCCGATCTCCTGGACGCGGAAGGCCTGCGTGCCTTGCTGCGCAACGTTCCGCGAGAGTAAGAGCTAGGCCCGATCGCGCACGGTCAACGCCCAGCTCACCAACGGCCACTGCATCGGCAACCGCAGCCACGCCACCGCACGATCCCGGGCCGGACGTCCGCGTCGCTGGTAGTCCAGCGCCATCTTCACGTTCCCCGGGAACACCCCGACGAACAGCAGCGCCGCCGCCAGCCCGCCCAGCCGACGCGTGCGCGGCAACGCGATCCCGGCGGCGACGGTCAACTCGGCGGCACCGGAGGCATAGGTCCAGGTGCGCCGGTCACCGGGCAACTCCTTCGGGACCAGCGCGTCGAACGGCTTCGGCCGGACGAAGTGCAGGACCCCGGCCCCGGCCAGGAGGGCGGCGAGAAAGTGGGCCGGACGTTGCGACGCGCGAGGCTCGGACATGCGGCAAGCCTGCCACAGCATGATCGCCGTGACGGGTGTGCGGGTGCTCCGATTGGGTTATCCTCCCGGCTGTGAGTGACGCCGAACGCGCGTTGGGGGCCGGTGCATGAAGGCCTTGAAACGGCTGCCCCTGAACGTCCGGTTGAACGACCGGCCCGACCACGAGCTCGTCGGCGTGATCCGGATGCCGGAGCTGACCGTCAGCCCGATGCGGGCGATCGTCAAGCGGATCATCGGCGCGCTGCTGGCGCTGCTCGCCACGGTGCTGATCGTCTATCTCGACCGGGACGGCTATCGCGACGCCAACGGCGACGGCCTCTCGCTCCTCGACTCGCTTTACTACGCGACAGTTTCCCTCTCGACCACCGGCTACGGCGACATCGCCCCGGCCACCGCGTCCGCGCGGCTGGTGAACGTCATCGTGATCACGCCGCTGCGGGTGCTCTTCCTCATCGTCCTCGTCGGGACCACCCTGGAAGTGCTCACCGAGCGCTCCCGGCAGGCGTTCAAAATCCAGAAGTGGAGGACGAAGGTGCGTGACCACACCGTCGTCGTCGGTTTCGGCACGAAGGGCCGCTCGGCGGTCAACGCGCTGCTCGGCGACGAGGAGGTGCAGGCCAACCGCGTAGTGGTCGTCGACACCGACCAGCAGGCGCTGGACGCGGCGAGCGCGCTCGGGCTTGTCACCGTGCACGGATCGGCGACCAGGGCGGACGTCCTGCGAGTCGCGGGCGTGCAGCACGCGCGGGCCGTAGTGGTCGCGCCGAACCGCGACGACACGGCCGTGCTGGTCACCCTCACCGCGCGCGAACTGGCCCCGAAGGCGCACATCGTGGCGTCGGTGCGCGAGGCGGAGAACGTGCACCTGCTGAAGCAGTCCGGGGCGAACCAGGTCGTGGTGTCGAGCGAGACGGCCGGGCGGCTGCTCGGGATGGCGACGTCCACTCCGCTTGTAGTGGACATGGTCGAGGACCTGCTGACCCCGGAATCCGGACTGGCGATCGCCGAACGCGCCATCGAACCGAGCGAGGAAGGCGGCTCGCCCCGGCACCTGCCGGACACGGTGCTCGGCGTGGTGCGCGACGGGGTGCTTTACCGGGTGGACGCTCCGCAGGCGGACGCGCTGGAACCGGGGGATCGGCTGCTGTACGTCAAGAAGGTCACGCAGGTCGACCACATCGAACGCTGAGGTTCGCCTGGTTTGGCTGGGGCGGGTCTGGCTGCGGCTGGACTGAGCTGGCATGGGGTGGCGTGAGGCGGCATGGGGAGCGCTGATGCACCGAATGCCGCATCTAGCGCGCCGGTGACCGAACGCCGCGTGGGGCACGCGGGGTGCGCGAACGCCGTGTTGAGTTCGCGGAGGCAGGGACCTCGGCGTGCGGTATGTGGGTGCGCAAATGCCGTGTTGAGTGCGCCGGTGACCGAACGCGGCGCGGGCCACGCGGGTGCGCAAATGCCGTGTTGAGTGCGCGGAGGTACCGAACGCGGCGTGGATGCGCGAATGCCACTCGGGCGCGCGGGATGCAGCGAAGGCGGCGTTGAGCGGCTGAGACGCACCCAAAGTGGCATTGGGGCTAAGCAGAGCCGGGGGCGGCGGGTGACGTCGCACTCGCGGCGGGTGCCGGGGTCCCCCGTGCGCGGGCACCTCACTGGGTTTTGCCCCCGCCATCTGGAAGCATGGTCTCGTGCAGGTTTCCGACCCCCCGCATAAGAGCCCCGTCAAGCGGTGGCTGCAGGTGGGCATCCCGATCGCGGCCGGGGTGCTCGTCGTGGTCTTGACGTGGCTCGCCGGCCCGGGGCTGCTCGGCATCCACGCGAAGTCCGCGGGCGCGCCGGTGGACGCGCAGATCACCAAGGCCGTCGACTGCTCGGTTCCCGGGGCGGCCGAATCGGTCTCGTTCCAGCTCGGCGGCAAACCGCGCCAGGGCACGCTCGACAGTTGCGGGCACGGCAAGGACGAGCATCTCCAGGTGCTGGTCCCGGACGACGCCCCGGACAGCGGCCTCGTCTCGGTGACCACTCCGGACACCTCGGCGGGCTCGCAGGACCTGCGCGCGCCGATCGCGCTGGCGCTGCTGGTGTTCGCCTGCTTCTGCGGCGGGATGTACGCCTACCTGGTGATCCGCGGTTCGGGCAAGCTCGCGCTGCTCAGCTGACGCTCCCGGATCACGGCCGCCGCTTGAAGCGGAAGGCGCGCTGGGCAAACCACTACGCCCGCAGCGCCAATCCTCGCTAAGACTCAGCCTCGATCATCAAACCACTACGCCCGTAGTGCTTGAATTGTGCCGAACGCGGCCACCGGAAGCGACCACTGCACCCGCAGCGCCAACCTTCCCCAAAACTCAGCTGCGCTCAGCGAACCACTGCACCCGTAGTGGTTGGATTGCCCCGAACGCAGCCACTGGAAGCGAACCGCTACGACCGCAGTAGCGACCGGTTCAGCTGACGTCCGAAGCAGACGCGGCGAAGGTGTTGCAGTCCGCGATCCGGTTGTCCTTCGCCCCGGCTCGCCACCACTGCGCGTAGTGCGCGTTGGTGCCGTGGTCGTGGCTGCGGGAAGTGTTGTCGCCGCGGGTTTCCTGGTCGTTCCAGGCCTTGTTGTACATGTCGCGGGTGATCGTGCCGCCGCGGTCGACGTGCGCTCCGAGGAACATCCCGGAGAAGCACTGCGCCTGTAGTTCTTTGCGGCGCGACATGTCGAGGCCCTCGGGGCTGTTCTGCCCGGCCGCGTAGATCTTCTGCCACGCGGCGTCCATGATGCCCGCGACTTCCTGCACGTGGTGGCCGTACTCGTGGGCGAACAGTGCCAGATAGACACCGGGATTGTTGCCGTACTGGTCGGTCTGCAGGCCCTTGAACGGCACGTACAGGTTGTTCTCGCAGTAGTACGCCGCGGTCGCGATGCCGACCTGGATGGTGCCGCATTCGGTGTCGAAGCTCGGCCCGGTCGGGAAGTGCAGCGCGGGCGGCGTGAACGGCAGGTTGTAGGACTCGAGGAACGGACCCCACGCGGCGTCGAGGCATTTGCTCGCCGCGGTGAAGAACGCTTCCGCGCCGTCCTGCGTGCTGGTCCACTGCGGGAGGTTGCAGACGAGGTTCTGGAGGCCGGCGTTGCGGTCCTGCAGGATCGGGTGATCGGCCAGCTTGAGGATTTTGTGCGGTCCCGCGCTGGCGGAGGTGCTCGGGCTTTCCGACGGACTGGTCGGCGCGCTCGAAGCGGTGGACGAACCGCTGGTGGGCGGCAGTTCGTAGGCGGAAGTCGGCGAGGGCGGCGCGGCCTGGTAGCCCGCGTTGCTCGGCCCCGACCCGCGGTTCAGCGAAACGATCGCCACGACGCCCAGTGCCAGCACCGCGACCGCGCCGAGGCACAGGCCGACAATCAGACCGGTCGGTTTGCGCGGCGGCACCGGGTAGGACGACGGCGGCTGCTGCCACGGGGGTCCCTGCGGCGGCGGCCCTTGCGGCGGCGGGCCCTGGTACTGCGGCTGCTGTCCCTGGTACGGCCCTTGTCCCGGCTGTGCCTGGTAGGGACCTTGCGCCTGGCCGGGGTACTGGCCCGGCGGCACCGGTCCTTGACCCGGCACCGGCGGCGGTTGAACGGTCCCGCGTGGCGGCACCTGGCCGTAGGGCGGTTGCGTCATCAGGGCAGTCCCGGTGGGTCTCGGCGCGGGCCGGGCGTCCCCCGGCTTGCCGTTCAGCATATCGGGGGACGCCCGGCCCGCCGCAGCACTTCGCCGGACTGCGTCCTCGCCCGGACGTCCCCCCAGGTCTGGCCGGGTGCGGACGGCTCTGGAAGAGTGACGGCAGCAACCGCAGGGCCGTGCAGACGAGGGGCTCCGATGACACATTCACCCGGTTCGCCCGGGCCGGGGGACGACACGCCTACGCCGAGCCGGGGCTTCGCGAGCCCCGACCCCGGCGCGTCCGCCGCCACTCCGCCGGAGACCGGCGAAACGGACACCTCGTCCTCGCCGTCCGGCTCTGGCGCCGGAATTTCGTCGTCCGCCAGCGAAAACTCCGCTTCGTCCGGGGAGCCGCAGGCCGCTTCGGACGGTCAGGCCGACGCGAATCCGTCGCCTGCCAGCGAAAACGTGGGTGGCGCTACGTCGCAGCCGGGCTGGGCAAGTCCGGCTGGCGCGGCTTCGCCTTCTGCTGGTGAGAATCCGGCATCCCCGCAGCCGGGCAGCGAGACCTCGGCTGGCGTGTCTTCGTCTTCCGACGGCGAGAACCCGACCGGCGCCTCTCCGGGACAGCCCGGCGCATTCCCGCCTCCTGGCGCGACTCCGCCGCCCGCGGGCGGCCAGTGGCAATCCCCGGGCCAGCAACCGCTTCCGCAGTACCCCGGCGGCGCCTACGGGCGTCCCGGCGCCGGCTGGAACCCGAACGGGCTGGGCAAACCGGGCGTGATCGCGTTGCGTCCGTTGAACGTCGGCGACATCCTCGACGGCGCGATCACCGCGATCCGCCGGTATCCGTTGCTGATCCTCGGGGTGGCCGCGATCGTCGCGGTGGTCTCGGCGGGGCTGAATCTCGCCGCGTCGCTGTGGCTGGTGCCCGATTTCAACCGGGTCGCCCAGCTCGGCCCGGCCGCGACGCAGCAACAGCAGCTCGACGCGGCTTACAGCCTGCTGGGCTCCGCGCTCACCGCGCTGCTGCCGACGCTCGTGATCTCGATGCTGGCGCAGACTTTCCTCACCGGCTTCCTCACCGTGGTGATGGGCAAGGCGGTGCTTGGCCGCCCGGTCGACTTCGGTTCGGCGATGCGCGAAGCCGCTCCGCGCCTGCTGCCGCTGCTCGCGGTCACCGTCCTTTACGCGCTGGCCACGATCGTCGCCGCGGCGTTCTGCCTGCTTCCCGCCGTGCTGCCGTATGTGTTCTGGTCGCTCACCGGTCCCGCGCTGGTGCTGGAACGCGGCACGATCGGGCAGGCGTTCACGCGGTCGCGGCAGCTCGTGTCGGGCATGTTCTGGCGGGTGTTCGGGATTCTGCTGCTGGCGGGCGTGATCGGCTGGATCATCTCGGCGATCATCAGCGTTCCGTTCAGCCTCGGCTCCGGCGCGTTCAGCGGCCTCTTCAACCCCCAGGCGACCCTGCCGAAGGTGACGACCGGCGGGTTGGTGCTGCAGTCGGTGGGCAAGGTGATCGCGGAGACGATCGTCATGCCGTTCACCGCGCTGGTCACTGTGGTGCTCTACATCGATCAGCGAATGCGCCGTGAGGGCATGGACATCGAACTGGCCAGGGCGGCGGGCCTCCAGCCGCCGCAACCGCCGCAGCAGGCGTGGTGATCGGTTTTCTCGCCGACGTCCCGGTCGACATCGACCGGGACCCCGCCCGGCTGCGGGCGGTCCAGGAACTGACCGATCCGGGTTACGCGGCTGCCCGGCCGGGCTTTCTCGAGCAGGTCTCGCAATGGCTCGGGCAGCGGATTTCCGAACTGTTCAACGCGTTGTCCGGCGTGCCCGGCGGTCCGCTGGGCCTGCTGCTGGTGCTGGCCTTGGTGATCGTGCTGATCGTGGTCGTGCGGCTGCGGGTGGGCAAGGTCGGCCGGTCGGCGAAAACGTCCGGCGAGGTGTTCAGCGGACGGCGCGAAACCGCGGACGAGTACCGGAAAGCCGCCGAGGAAGCCGCCGCTCGCGGCGATTTCGCGGACGCGGTGCGGGACCGGTTCCGCGCGCTCGTGCGCGGGATGGAGGAGCGCGCGCTGCTCGACGTCCGCTCCGGCCGGACCGCGGACGAAGCCGTCGCCGAAGCCGGAAGGTTCCTGCCGGACTTTGCTGTTGAGCTCACCGCTGCCGCGCGGCAGTTCGACGACGTCCACTACGGCGGGCGGCCGGGCACCGAAGCCGGCTACCGCACTTTGTCCGAATTGGACGAACGCGTCCGTCGCGCGCGACCGGTTTTGGCGGACGCATGAGCACAGCTGTTTCGCCGGATCTGCGCCGAATCTGGCGTGGCGCCCGGATTCCGCTCGCGATTCTCCTGCTGATCGTGATCGTCGCACTGGCCATTGTGCTCAGTCGCGGCAAACAGACCAGCGGCGAATTCGACCCCGGCTCCTACGAGCCACGCGGCAGCCACGCCCTCGCGCATTTGCTGGAGCAGGAAGGCGTTCAGATCCACGCCGTGCATTCGCTCGCCGAGGCGCGCGAGGCGGCCGACAGCGGAACACTGCTGATCACCAACCCGCAATTGGTGCCGACGAACGGATTGGCTGATCTGCGCCGCCGGGTCGCGCACCTCGTTCTCGTCGCGCCCGGATCGACCGCGCTCGGCATGGCCGCGCCGACAGTTTCCTCGATGGGAGCGGGAGATGTCCGGACACTGCAACCGGGTTGTACGGTCGGCGCGGCGGTCAGCGCGGGCTCGGTGACGCTCGGCGGACGCCATTACCGCACGGACGACAAGACGGCGCGCACCTGCTACAGCGACAACGGCGAACCGACTTTTGTGCAGCTCGCTGACCGAACCGGAACGGTGACCGTGCTCGGTTCCGCGGACGCGTTCACCAACGACCAGATCGCCAAAGAAGGCAATGCGGCTTTCGGCATGCGGTTGCTGGGCGATCACCGGCAGCTGACCTGGTACGTACCGTCCACAGAGGACCCCGCGCTGGCTGACGACAAGAAGCCGTTCGTCGACCTGATCCCGCCGGGCTGGCGCTACGGCGCGCTGACCGCGGGAATCGCGATCGTCCTTTTCGCACTGTGGCGGGCGCGGCGGCTCGGGCCGGTGGTGCGCGAACCGCTGCCGGTGGTCGTGCGGTCGGCGGAAACGGCGGAGGGCCGGGCCCGGCTGTACCGGCGCGGCGGCGCGACCGGGCACGCGGCGGAAACCTTGCGCGAGGCAGCCCGGACGCGGCTGCGGAAGAGACTGGGATTGCCGCGCGACGCCGGCCCGCCCGCGGTGGTGGAGACGGTGAGCGCGCGGACCGGCCGGGCGCCGAACGAGGTCGGGGCGGTGCTGTACGGCCCGTCGCCGTCCGACGAGACGGCGCTGGTGCGGCTGGCGGACGAACTGGACGCGGTGGAACGAGAGGTGGAGCGTTCTTGAGTGCCGAACAGATGCAGGACGCGCGGGCGGCCCTGATCGCGTTGCGCGCCGAGGTCGGGAAGGCCGTGGTCGGCAACGACGCGGCCGTCACCGGGCTCATCCTCGCGTTGCTCTGCCGGGGGCACGTGCTGCTGGAGGGTGTGCCGGGTGTCGCGAAAACGTTGCTGGTGCGGGCTTTGGCGGCGTCGCTGGACCTGAAGACGACGCGCGTGCAGTTCACGCCGGACCTGATGCCGGGCGACGTCACCGGGTCCATTGTGTACGACGCGCACAGCGGCGAGTTCTCCTTCCGCGAGGGCCCGGTCTTCACGAATCTGCTGCTGGCGGACGAAATCAACCGGACGCCGCCGAAGACGCAGTCGTCGCTGCTGGAAGCGATGGAAGAGCGGCAGGTCTCGATCGACGGCACTTCGCGGCCGTTGCCGGATCCGTTCGTGGTGATCGCGACGCAGAACCCGGTGGAGTACGAGGGCACCTACCCGCTGCCTGAGGCGCAGCTGGACCGGTTCCTGTTGAAGCTGACCATGCCGGCACCGTCACGTGAGGACGAAATCGGCATTCTTTGGCGGCACGCGCAGGGTTTCGACCCTCGTAACCTGGCTGCGGCAGGCGTGCGTCCGGTCGCGGGGGCGGCGGAGCTCGCTGCCGCGCGGGAGGCGGTCGCGAAGGTGACCGTCGGCCCGGAAGTGATCGGCTACGTCGTCGACTTGTGCCGCGCTACCCGGGAACTCCCGGCGGTGCGCATCGGCGTTTCTCCTCGTGGTGCAACGGCTTTGCTCGCCGTGACGCGTGCGTGGGCCTGGCTGTCCGGCCGGGATTACGCGACGCCTGACGACGTCAAGGCGCTCGCCCGTCCCGCGCTCCGGCACCGCCTCGACGTGCGGCCGGAAGCCGAACTCGAAGGCGTGACCGCGGACGGCGTCCTCGACCGGGTGCTGGCCTCCGTGCCGGTGCCGCGCTAAATGGCAGTCACCGGGCGGCTCGGGCTGCTGGCGCTCCTGGGGGCGCTGGTGGTCGGGCTGCTGTTCCCGTCCGGCACCGGCGTCGCGATCGTGGTCGCGGTGCTGCTGGTGCTGGTCGTCGTGGACCTCGCGCTGGCCGGGAGCGTGCGGGCGCTGCGGTTTTCGCGTAGCGGCACCACTTCCGTCCGGCTGGGGGAGCCCGCCGAGGTCACGCTGACCGTGACGAACCCCGGCGGACGCACCGTCCGCGGCTCCTTGCGCGACGCTTGGCCGCCGAGCGCCGGTGCCGACGACCGGCACGCTCTCGTCGTGCCTTCCGGCGAACGCCGTGCGTTGACGACCGCGCTGCTCCCGACCCGCCGCGGCGACCGCATCGCGGCCCGGGTGACTGTGCGCGCGGTAGGCCCGCTCGGGCTGGCCGCGCGGCAGGGTTCGCATGAGGTGCCGTGGGCGGTTCGGGTGCTGCCGCCGTTCCACAGCCGCAAGCATCTGCCTTCGCGACTGGCTCGCTTGCAGCAGCTGGACGGTCGCAATGCCGTGTTGATTCGGGGCCAGGGAACGGAATTCGATTCCCTGCGCGAATACGTGATCGGCGACGACGTCCGCTCGATCGACTGGCGCGCGACGGCCCGTGCTTCCGACGTGATGGTGCGAACGTGGCGTCCGGAGCGAGATCGGCAGGTGGTTTTGGTGCTGGACACCGGCCGCGTCTCGGCCGGTCGAGTCGGCGACGCACCGCGCTTGGACGCGGCGATGGACGCGGCGCTTTTGCTGGCCGCGCTGGCTTCCCGGGCGGGCGACCGGGTCGATCTGGTGGCTTATGACCGTCGGGTGCAGGCTTCGGTTCCGAATGCTTCGACGCCGTCTTTGGTGAATGCCCTTGCCACGATAGAACCGTCGCTGGTGGAGACGGACGCACGGGGGATGGCCGCGGAGGTGCTGCGCCGGACTCGGCGGCGGGCTTTGGTGGTGTTGTTGACGGGGCTGGAACCGGCTCCGTTGGAAGAGGGACTGTTCCCGGTGCTGGGGTCGCTGACGGCTCGGCATGAGGTGCTGGTGGCTTCGGTGGCGGACCCGCGGGTGGCGGAGATGGCGGCTTCGCGGGGGTCGGCGGAGGCGGTTTACGACGCTGCCGCGGCGGAACGCGCGTTGGCTGGCCGGGAGTCGTCGGTGGCTTGGCTGACCCGGCATGGGGTCGGGGTGGTGGACGCGGTGCCGGAGGAGTTGCCGCCCGCCCTCGCCGACCGCTACCTAGCCCTGAAAGCCGCGGGCCGGTTGTAGGTCCGTGAAGGGCTCCTTGAGGGAATTAGATTCCCTCAAGGAGCCCTTCACGGACTTCTCGCCAGGCAGGGGTCAGCCAGCTTCGGGCAGGGCGTCTCCGGCGGCGCGGCGGTCGACATCGCCGGTCTCCCCGTCTAGTGCCGCTCGTCGTCCCAGGGTGAAGACGTACGTCAGGAACAGCAGTTCCACCACCGCCCCGATGCCGATTCGCAGCCACGTCGGCCAGCCGGACGGTGTCACGAATGCCTCGATCACGCCGGACACCAGCAGCACGCACGCCAGCCCCAGCGCCATCACCACCACTGAGCGGCCCTGTTCGGCCAGTGCCGCGCTTCGCGAGCGGCGTCCTGGGTCCACCACGGTCCAGCCGAGCTTCAGCCCGGTCCCCGCCGCGATGAACACTGCCGTCAGTTCCAGCAAACCGTGCGGCAGCAGCAGGCCCAGCAGCACGTCGCCGCGTCCAGCAGACGACATCAAGCCGATCGCGACCCCGGCGTTCAGCGAGTTCATCCACAGTGCGGCGATCACCGGCAAGCCGAGCGCGACGCCCAGGAACAGGCACGTCGCCGCGACCCATGCGTTGTTCGTCCACACCTTCGCCGCGAAGGACGCCGCTGGCCCGGTCGAGTAGTACGTCTCGTACTGGCCGCCCGGTGCGGTCATCGCGTGCACCTCGTCCGGCGACACCAGCGACGCGCGCACCTCCGGATCGCCGGCGATCCACACGCCCAGCACTGCCATCACTGCGACCGACAGCAGCGCCGCCGGGATCCACCAGCGGCGGCTCAGGTACACCGCGGCCGGAAACCTCCGCGTGAAGAACAGGCCGACCTCGCGCCACGCCGGGCTGTGCGAGCCGGCCACCGCCGAACGGCCGCGGGCGACCAGCGCCGACAGCCTCGCCAGCAGGGCCGGGTCGGGTGCGGTCGAGCGGATCATCGACAGATGCGTCGCGGTGCGTTGATACAGCGTGACCAGCTCGTCTGCCTCCTGGCCGGTCAGCCTGCGCCGTCCGGCGAGCTCGCCGAGCCTGCTCCATTCGGCACTGTGCGCCGCGACGAACACATCGACGTCCACCGGCCACCTCCCTCGTGCGCCAGGATAGTGCCACCGGCGCTCGCGTCCGCGCTCTACGCTGGCCTCGTGCAGGAAGAGTCCGATCTCGTCACCGGTGAGGCCGTCGTCCTCGACCTGCGGGTGGCGAAGCTCGCCAGCCGCGCGGTCGCGATGCTGCTCGACGTCCTCGTCCAGGCCGCGTTGCTGCTGCTGGTGTTCGTCGCGCTGATGCTGACCGCGGGGTCGTTCGACTCGGCGCTCACCATCGCGCTGATGCTGACCACGTTCGTGCTCGTCGTGATCGGCTACCCGGTGCTGTTCGAAACGCTCAGCCGCGGCCGTTCGCTCGGCAAACTCGCGCTCGGCCTGCGCGTGGTGCGCCTCGACGGCGGCCCGATCAGCTTCCGGCACGCGCTGACCCGCGGGCTCGCCGGCTTCTTCGTCGACTTCTGGGCGCTCGGCTTCCTCGGCGCGGTGGCCGTCATCGTGTCGCTGACGTCGTCGAACGGCCGCCGTGTCGGCGACTACCTCGCGGGCACCCTGGTGATCCGCGAACGCGTGCCGCAGTCCGCGCAGGCGATCCTCATGGTGCCGCCGGGGCTGGAGGCGTGGGCCGCGCACTTCGACCTCAGCGGCCTCACCGACGACCTCGCCATGGCCTCCCGCCAGTACCTCGGCCGCTACCACGAACTGCGCCCGGAGGCGGCCGCGTCGCTCGGCTTCGGCCTGGCGCAGCAGGTTTCGGCGGCGATCGGCGTGCCGCTGCCGCACGGGATGCCGCCGTGGGTCTTCCTCACCGCGGTGCTGGCCGAACGCCGCAACCGCGACCACGCCCGGCTCGCGCCGACGCAGTACGGCCCGCCCGTCTACGCGCCGCCGCCGGTTCAGCCTCCGGCTCCGCCGAGGTCCGACAACCCCTTCACCCCGCCGAGCTGAGGACATGCTCGCCGACGACGTCACCGTCACCACCGCCCAGGACGGTCAGCTCACGGTCATCGAGCGCATCGTCACCGACGCCCCCGCCGTCCACCGCATCGCCGAACGCGTACCCGTCACGGACGACGAGGACCGGCTTTACTCGGTCACTGACCTGCATGTTTCCGGTGCCGCCAGCGCTGACGGCACGACGATCACGGTCACCGGGCCTGCCACCGTTTCGTACACAGTGGACGGTGCGGTCGCCGCTGGCGGACAGGTGCGGTTTCAGCTCACCGGCGGCTGGGATCGTGCGGTCGATCGGGTCACTGCCGCCTTCAGCGCGCCGGGAGTGTCCACGGCGGATTGCTACGCCGGTCAGCCGGGATCGTCTCGGCAGTGCACTTTCTCCGAACTGCGCAGCGGGGGAGCGCACGCCGAACAGAACGGTCTGCGCCTAGAGGAGCGGATCGATCTGGCCGCTCAGACCGGACCGTTGCCGGAGAACGCCCGGTTCGTCCCGACTGGACCGTTGGCCGCCTTCGCGCCGGGATTTCCTTCTGCCCTCAGTGGTCTCGCGTTAGTGCTCTACCTGCTCATCGGTGCCAGTGTGCTGCGGCGCCGCACCAGGCTGCGTGGTGAACTCGACCTCACCGGCACGGTCCTCGATCTCGTCGCCCGAGGGCATCTGCACATCGCCGACGGTCAGGTCAGCCATGGCGAAGCCGATCCGCTCACGCCGTTCGAACAAGCGGTCAAGACAGCCTTCCCGCCGGGTCCGCTCGCTGCCGCACGGCCGGATCCGGCGGAACTGCAAGCCCTTCTCGACGCCGAAGCGCATCGCCATGGCTGGCTGTCCACGAGACAACCGCACGTCCGCCGAGCCGGGCTCATCCTGGCCGCTGCGGGCGTCGTGACGACCGTCGTCCTCGCCCTCACCGTCGGCGAGGCGCTGATCGGCGTCGCGCTCCTGATCGCTGGAATCGCCACCTTCCTGGCCGCTCCGCTGGTTCACACCCGCCGTGGCCGCGCGTTGGGGACTCCGACGGGGTGGGCCGAATCTCCGTTGGCGGCAGAGATCGGCGCGATCCAGGCCATGGCCGAACGGCGCTCGGCGGTGGCCGCGCAATGAAACTTGCCGCCCTGCTGCTGATCCCGTTCGTCTGCGCGACACCCGCAGCAGCGCAAGACCAGCCGTCGCTGCCAGGCCTCCCGCAAAGCGTTGAAGTAGCGCTGAAAGTCCAGCGCGACGGCAGCCTGTCCGTCACCGAGGCGGTCTCAGTGCCGCGCGACACCTCGATGACCCGCACCATCGCGTTGCGCGCCAACGCCCGCGTGCTCGGTATCCGCGACATCAGCATCGAAGGCGCGGGCAACGCCGAATCCGGCAACGACCAGGTGACCTTCTACCTGCGCGGCGGAACGTCCGTCCTCCGGTACACAGTGGACGGTGCGGTCGGCACCAGCCTCGGCGTCGAGCACGTGACCTGGGACGTCGCCGGCGGCTGGGACACCCGCCTCGAACTGGTCCGCGCGACCTTCGCCGCACCCGCCATCCCCGATGCGCTCGACTGCCTCGCCGGTCCGCCCGATTCGACGTCCCGCTGCGGCGCCGCGCAAATCGACCACTCCGGCCTGACCCGCGTCTCGGTACCGAACCTCCAGCCCGGCTCGCGCGTACAGCTGACAGCCGAACTCCCTGGCGGCACAGTCGCCGCGACAGAGCACCTCATCCCCACCGGCCCCTTCGCCGCGACCGCGCCGGTCTGGTGGGCGTGGCTGGCCTTCGCCGTGCTGTCGCTCGCGGGTGCCGCCGCAGTCTTCGTACGCCGCCGTCGCGACGTACAGCCCGGCCGCGCCACTCCCGTACAGCTTCTCGACGACGGCCGCTTCTCGTCGCCCGACGGCGTGCTCCCTGGACACGTAGGACTGCTACTCACCGGACGCGTCAGTTCCGTCGACCTAGCCGCGACGGTGCTCGACCTATGCGTCCGTAACTACCTATGGGTCACCGAAGACGGCCCGAGCAGCTGGGTCCTCGTACGCCGCAACCCGCCCGACGAACACCTAACCTCCTTCGAGCGCGCGGTGTACGCAGCCGCTGTACCCGGCGAACCCGCGACGCTCGCCGAAGTCCGCGAAGCAGGCGTACGCGAGCTGGTCGCCGACACGGTCCGTCGCGGCTGGCGCTACCCGAAGCGACTGGCGAAGATCGGCCCTCGGCTATGTGGGTACGGCGTCTTCCTCACCGTCCTGCTGGCCTTCACCGTCGGTTACGCACAACTCGGGTTGGTGCTTCTCGCCGCCGGCCTCGCTGTGACAGCAGCAGCTCGTCTCCTGCCGGAGCGCACGAAGGCTGGCCTAGACCTCCGAGACCGCCTTCTCGGCCTCAACGCACAGCTGCGCGCGATGGAAGCGCCAGACGACGAACTGCTCGCCTCTCGCGCCCTCCCGTACGCGTACGCGCTGGGCGAAGCAGACGCTTGGCTAGTTAACGCTTGTTCGCTGTCGGCGTACTGGTACGGCGCCTCCGGTGAGGACGCTGTGCCGTTGGTGCGGACCAGGGGATTCGTGGCCGCACTGACGGTCGCGTTCGAGGGCGCGAGGCACCTCCGACCGGACGAGCCCAAGACGCCCGCGCCTGCGTAGGGTGGAGGCATGGCCGATCCCGAGCTCTTCCGTTTCACGATCGACAACGGTCTGCGCGTGGTGCTCGCTCCTGACCCGACCGCGCCGGTGGTCGGGGTCAGCGTGCACTACGACGTGGGCTTCCGTTCCGAGCCGGAGGGGTTGACCGGTTTCGCGCACCTCTTCGAGCACCTGATGTTCCAGGGCAGCGAAAGCCTGGAGAAACTGGCGCACTTCCGGCACGTGCAGTCCAGCGGCGGCACCTTCAACGGTTCCACGCACCCGGACTACACCGACTACTACGAGGTGCTGCCCGCGGCCGCGCTGGAACGCGCGCTGTTCCTCGAGGCCGACCGGATGCGCGCGCCGAAGCTGACCGCGGAGAACCTGGCGAACCAGATCGAGGTCGTCAAGGAGGAAATCCGGCTGAACGTGCGCAACCGGCCGTACGGCGGATTCCCGTGGATCCTGCTGCCGCCGGTGCTGTACTCCACCTTCGCCAACGCGCACGACGGCTACGGCGCCTTCGAAGACCTCGAAGGCGCGACGCTGGACGACTGCGCCGCCTTCTTCGACACCTTCTACTCGCCGGCCAACGCGGTGCTGACCGTCGCGGGCGACTTCGAGGTGGAAGACGCGAAGGCGCTCGTCCAGAAGCACTTCGGCGACGTCCCGCACCGGCCGGCTCCGGTCCGTCCGTCGTTCGCCGAGCCGCTGCCCACCACGGAGCTGCTGGGCGAGCACACCGACGCGCACGCGCCGCTGCCCGCGCTGGCCGTGGGCTACCGGATGCCGGACCCGATCAACGACCTCGACGGCTACCTCGCGTACCTGGTGCTGGCCGGAGTCCTCACCGACGGTGACGGTTCGCGGCTGCAGCAGCGGCTGGTGCACGTCGAGCCCCTGGTGGTCGACGTCGGCGCGGGCGCCGGGCTCTTCGGCCCGTTCGAGGCGCGCGATCCGGACACGTTCACCATCACCGCGATCCACCCGCCGGACGTGCCGCGCGAGCGCGTGCTCGCCGCGCTGGACGAGGAGCTGGAAAAGCTCGCGTCCACGCCGCCGGACGATCAGGAACTGAAGAAGGTCACCGCGCGCTGGGCGGCGAGCCTGCACGCGGAGCACGACCGGCTCGTGTCGCGCACGCTGGCGCTCGGCGCGTTCGAACTGCTTTACGGCGACGCGTCGCTGGTCTACCAGCTCGCCGACCGCCTGTCCGCGGTCTCCGGCGAGGCGGTGTCGGCGGCGGCGAAGGCGCTGCGCCCGGACGCGCGCGCCGTGCTCGTCGTGAAGCCCGCAAGCACCGAAGGGACGGAACAGTGACCTCGGCTGAACAGGTCAAAGCCGCACACCGCAGCGCCGAGGAGATCGGCCGCACCGCCGCCGGACCGCGGCCGCTGCCCGAACTGGGCCGCCAGCGCGCCGCCGCCGATCTGTCCCATGTGGACACGACGCTGTCCAATGGGCTGCGCGTGCTCGCGGTGCGCAAGGCGAGCGTCCCGATGGTCGAGCTGCGGCTGTGGATCCCGTTCGCGGGCGAGGACCGGATGCACGCGGCCACCGCGGAGGTGCTCGCGGAAACCGTGCTCACCGGCACCGCGCGGCGCGACCGGGTGGAAATCGACGCCGAGGTCGCGCTGATCGGCGGCGACCTCAACGCGGGCGTGGACCCGGAGCGGTTGTACTTCGGCGGCACCGCGCTGTCCGACGGCCTGCCGACGCTGCTGGACGTGCTCGGCGACGTGCTCACCGGCGCCACGTACGGCGACACGGAGGTCGAGCGCGAGCGGGAGCGGCTGATCGAGCGCATCGCGGTGTCTCGCACGCAGCCGCGCACCATCGCGCGCGAAGCGCTGCAGAAGCACCGCTACGGCGACCACCCGGCGACCCGCGAGGTTCCGCAGGCCGAGGACGTCGCCGAGGTGACCGCCGAGCAGGTGCGCGCGCTGCACAACGCCTCGGTGCTGCCGCGCGGCGCGGTGCTCGTGCTGGTCGGAGACCTTGACCCGCAAGAGGTTCCGGCCGAACTGGAGCGCGCGCTCGGCGGCTGGAAGTCGGACCGTTCGGCCGTGGTGCTGCCGCCGCTGCCCGCGCTGACCGGTGGCAACGTCCTGCTGGTGCCGCGGGCCGGTGCCGTGCAGTCGCAGATCCGGCTGTCCGCGCAGACGGTGCCGCGCACCGACCCGCGGTACCCGGCGCTGCAGCTGGCGAACCTGGCGTTCGGCGGGTACTTCTCCTCGCGGCTGGTCGAGAACATCCGCGAGGACAAGGGTTACACCTACGGCGCGCACTCGGGCTTCGAGTTCACCGGCGACAGCGCGGTGGTCAACGTGGACGCGGACACGGCCAACGAGGTCACCGCGGCGGCGTACCTGGAAACCCGGTACGAGCTGTTCCGGCTCGGCACCGTGGCGCCGACTGCCGAGGAAGTCGAATCGGTGCGGCAGTACGCGATGGGCTCGCTCGTCACCGGCACGTCGTCGCAGGGCGGCCTCGCCGGGCAGCTGATGGCGCTGGCGTCGAACGGCCTCGGCATCGAGTGGCTGCAGAGCCACCCGGAGCGGCTCGCGGCGGTCACTGAGGAGCAGGTCGCCGAAGCGGCGGCGGAGTTCTTCGCGCCCGGCCGGTTCACCGGCGTCGTGGTCGGGGACGCGGACCTGCTCGCGCCGAAGCTGGCCGCGCTCGGAGTTTCGGCAAACGAGAAGGACTGATGAGCGTTCCGTTCGAACTGGGGGCACTGCCGACGCTGTCGCGTTCCACAGTGGACCGTCAGGAAACCTTGCGCACCAACCCGGAGCGGCTCGCCGCGAAGTGGTCGGAAGCCCGCGTGGTGCTGCTCGACGACACCGGCCGCACGCCGGTCGTCGAGGGCAGCTCGGCGCTGGCCACCCGCAAGGCGATGAATTTCGGCACCGAGCCGCCCGCCGACGCGGTGTTCCTCGGCGAGTGGGAGGACGTCGACTACTGGTCGATGCCCGGCAGCATCGAGGGCGACGCCGACAGCGTGCGGCTCGCGGGCAGCTGGGGCGTGATCGAGGAAGTGCCGCGCGCCAACGGCGAGCTGTGGGTCGAGCTGCGCGGATACGGCGAGCAGCTCGACGACACGTCGGCCGGGCTGTTCACCACCGCGCAGGCATTGCGGCACTGGCGGCGGCAGTCGCGCTTCTGCGCCCGCGACGGCTCGCCGACGCAGCTGATCCAGTTCGGCTGGGCCAGCCGCTGCGAGGCCAAGGGACACGAGGAATACCCGCGCACCGACCCGGCGGTGATCTGCCTGGTGCACGACCTCGACGGGGTCAACGGCTCGCACGTGCTGCTCGCGCGGCAGCCGATCTGGCCGCCGGACCGCTACTCGGTGCTCGCCGGATTCGTGGAAGCGGGGGAGTCCCTGGAGGGCTGCGTCGTCCGCGAAATCCGCGAGGAGGCCGGGATCGAGGTGGGGGACGTGCGGTATCTCGGCAGCCAGCCGTGGCCGTTCCCGCGCTCGATCATGCTGGGCTTCACCGCACGGGCGGACCGCGAGGCGCCGCTGGTTCCGGCTGAGGGCGAGATCGAAGAGGCGCTGTGGGTGTCCCGGGAGGACGTCCGGGCCGCGTTCCGGAACGCCGGGACCGGGGTGCCGACGCCGATCGCTGGTGGTGCGTCGAATCTGTTGCTGCCGGGGAATTCGTCGATCGCCCGAGTGATGTTGAAGGCTTGGGCGGAAGCTGACGAATGACGGACGGGTGCGGGCCGCTTCGCAATCGGTGATGCGCGCCCGCCCGTTCGTCCGCCGCTAGTCCGCGCTCGTGAGTGGCGGTGGCCGGGTGGAACCGCCAAGGCCCCCGGGCCGTAAAAACAAAACACAAACCACCAACACAACATAAATAAACTATTAGGGGTGGTTGGTTGAAAAA
>NZ_JBHZAG010000021.1:55727-74946 GCF_042754125.1 Amycolatopsis sp. NPDC059235 | reverse complement strand
CCGGTGAGAACCGGCATCGCCACTCACGACGAACCCGCTTTCGCACCGCGCCGTCGAGCCGCGACCGTCCGCGCCGCGGCAGCAGTGCAAGTCCACGAGGCGAGTCCGCCCCTCGGCAACCGCCGTCTGGTCCCCGGAAATCCCGGACCACCCCTCTCCGCTGGTCTGGACCGCGTACGGTCCGCGCTCGCCCGGTCACCCTGTGCCGGTCGCTGACATTCCGCGGTATCAAGCCGTTACCCCGCCGTTTCCCTAGCCCATTGACGGCGTGTGGCCGCGCTCACTACAGTCCCGGAAAACCGTCTGTAAAGTTTCCTAATAAAGGAGCAGCCAGGTGCGAGCCGGCAGTCCGCGAACGTTGCGCGAGATGAACGACCGCGCGGCGATCGAGGCGTTGCTGCGGAACGGGCCGCTCACGCGGGCCGAGCTGGAGGCCGCCATCGGGCTGTCCAAACCGGCCACCGCGCAGTTGCTTACCCGGCTTGAGCAGGACAATCTCGTCGGCAAGGCGGGGGAGCGGGCCGGTGGCGGGCGCGGGCCGCGCGCTCAGCTGTGGGCGGTCAACGGCGGGCTCGCGCACGTCGCGGCCGTCGATCTCACCCCGCGGGTCGCGGACTTCGTGGTCGCCGACGTCGCCGGGGCCGTGCTCGCCGAGTACCGCGTGCAGCTTCCGGTGGCCGAGGACGCGGATGTTGTCGGGTCGTTCGGGCAAGCCCTGCGCCGGGTCACCAAGGCCGCGGGCATGCAGCTCGACGATCTGGCCAATGTGGTCATCGGCGCCCAGGGCGCGTTCGATCCGCGCACCGGATTGCTGTCCTCGGCCCCGCACATCCCGGGCTGGCTCGGGTTCAATGTGCCGGCGCGGCTGAGCGACGAACTCGGTGTCACGGTCAAGATCGAGAACGACGTAAACCTTGTCGCGGTTGAGGAAATGACTGTCGGCAACGCCCGTGACGTCGACGACTTCGTGCTGGTCTGGCTGTCCGAAGGCGTCGGCGGCGCGGTCGTCATCGGACGGCGGCTGCTGCGCGGCGCGACCGGTGGCGGCGGCGAGATCGACTGGATGCGGGTTCCCGATCCGGCCACTGTGGACACTGGCGACAGCTGGCCGTCCGCCGGCGCGCGGTTCGGAAACCTGGTCGACTCGTCCGCGATCACCCGGCTCGCCAAGGCGCACGGCATCTCCGCGGACAGCGGATGGGACGCCGTCACGCAGGCACGGCACACGGCGCACGTTGGGTTTCTGGACGATCTCGCGCGCCGCGTCGCCAGCGGAGTCGCGAGCCTCGTCGCGGTCGCCGACCCGCAGCTCATCCTGCTGTGCGGTGAGACCAGCCGCGCCGGCGGCGACGAGTTCGCCGGGATCGTCGCCGAAAAGCTGCACGAACTGGTCCTGCCGCGCACGCCTGTCGGCGTCGCTTCGGTGCAGGGCAACGCGGTGCGCGCCGGTGCGTTGCAGTCCGCGCTCGCCACCGCCCGTGAAGACGTCTTCGGCGTCGTCACCCCCACGCTCCTCGGGCCGCGTCGGTCCGCCGGAGAGCAAGCCCCGTCCCCGACCGAGTAGACCCACCCGAAGGACAGGAGGGTTCATGTCCGCTCCCACCCGCATCCGGAGAATCGCGCGCAAGCGCGGGTCTCTGCTGCTCAGCGCCGTCGCGGCGAGCACGCTGCTGGCCACCGCCGCGTGCGGTGCCGCCGCGCCCGCAGGAGGCGGCGACGCCGCGGCGCCGCCGAACAAGGACGACAAGCTCACCATCACCGTCTATAGCAAGTTCACCGACCGCGAGTACGGCGTGGTCACGAAGGCGCTGGACAAGCTCAAGGCGAAGTTCCCCAACATCACCATCAAGCACGAGGGGAACCAGGACGACGACAAGCTCACCCAGTCGATCCGCGGCGGCAACCCGCCGGACGTGGCGATCTCGTTCTACACCGACAACCTCGGCGCGTGGTGCTCGACCGGCAGCTTCCAGGACCTGAAGCCCTACATCGAGCGCGACAAGGTCGACCTCGAGCAGATCCCGCAGGCGGTCCGGGATTACACGTCGTACCAGGGCAAGCGGTGCGCGATGCCGATGCTCGCCGACGTGTACGGGTTCTTCTACAACAAGACGCAGTTCGCGGCCAAGGGCATCGCCGGCCCGCCGAAGAACACCACGGAACTGTTCGAGGACGTCAAGAAGCTCACCGAGTTCAACCCGGACGGTTCGATCAAGACCGCGGGCTTCCTGCCGTCGATGCCGTTCTACGCCAACCAGGCGCAGTACTGGGCGCCGAACTTCGGGGCCAAGTTCATGGGCCCGGACGGCAAGTCGTCGCTCGCTTCCAGCCCCGGCTGGAAGGAGATGTTCGAATTCCAGAAGAAGCTCATCGACTTCTACGGCGGGCACGAGAAGGTCGAGAAGTTCAAGGCCGGCCTCGGTGACGAGTACTCGAAGGACAACGGCTTCCAGACCGGCAAGCTGTCGATGATCTACGACGGCGAGTTCCGCACCGCGTTCCTCAAGGACCAGGTGCCCTCGCTCGACTACGGCACCGCGCCCGCTCCGGTGCTCGACAGCCTGGCCGGCCAGTACGGCGGCGGGTTCGGCACTGGCACGATCATCGCGATCCCGAAGGGCGCGAAGAACCCCGGCGCGGCGTGGGAGCTGATCAAGCAGGCCTCGCTCGACACCGACACTCTCGTCGAGATGGCCAACGGGCTGAACAACGTGCCCAGCACCAAGGATTCGCTGAACTCGCCGAATCTGAAGATGCCGCCGCAGTTCAAGACCTTCACCGACATCTACAACAGCGGCAAGCTGGTCGCCAACCCGACCACGCCGATCGGCGACGCGTTCCTCAAGGCGGTCAACGACTTCGCCGAGAAGTGGCAGGCCGGGTCGGTCCCCGATCTGGACGCGGGCCTCAAGAAGGTCGACGCGCAGATCAACGACGAGCTGGCGCAGAAGGGCTCCGGCGGATGACCACGCTGACCGCGGCGGAATCCGGAACCTCCTCCGCGCCGAACCAGGCGCGGAGGGGGTCTCCCCGGGCCAAGCGCAGGCGCACGGTGTTCTGGTTCATGGCGCCGGCGACCCTCGGGTTCCTCATCTTCTTCGCCTACCCGCTCGGCGCGACGCTGTTCTACTCGTTCACCCGCTACGACCTGATCAACCCTCCACAGTGGATCGGGTTCGACAACTACGTGCGCATGTTCACCAGCGAGCCGCTGGTGAAAACCGCCGCGTACAACACGTTGTGGCTGGTGATCATCCTGACGATCTGCCGGGTGCTGTTCTCGCTCGGCGTGGCGTCGGTGATTTCGCGGCTGAAGTCGGGCGTCGGCATCGTCCGCACGCTCTGCTATCTGCCCGCGCTCGCCCCGCCCGCGGCGGCGACGCTCGCGTTCGTCTTCGTGTTCAACCCGGAATTCGGTCCGGTGAACCGGTTCCTGCGGCTCGTGGGCATCGACGGCGGATTGTGGTTCAACAGCCCGGAAATGTCGAAGCCCGCGCTGACCCTGCTCGCGCTGTGGGGTTCGGGCGAGCTGATGATCATCATTCTGGCCGCGTTGCTGGATGTCCCGCAGGAGCAGTACGAGGCCGCGGAACTCGACGGGGCCGGCCCGATTCGCCGGTTCTGGCACGTGACGCTGCCGTCGATCTCGCCGGTGCTGCTGTTCGGTGTGGTCAACTCGATGATTTACGCGCTGCAGTTCTTCACTCAAGCGATTGTCGCCGCGTCCGCTTCCGCGGGAACGGCGGACGTCGCCGGGAACTCGAAACTGATCGGTGCGCCGGAAAACTCGACGCTGACGTATCCGATCTGGTTGTACGTGCAGGGTTTCCGGTACTTCAACATGGGTTACGCGGCGGCGATGGCCGTGCTGCTGTTCCTGGTCTCCGCGGGCTTCACGTGGATTCTCGTGCGACAGATGCGTAAGACGCAACATCAGGAGGACGGAGCATGACGACGCTTTCGGCACCGCCGCGTCCGGCTCCTCCGGTGCATCCGCGGGAGAAGTTCAAGCGGCGCTGGGACAAGAAACTGTCCTTTGTGGCCACGCATGCGGTCGGCATCGCGCTCGGCCTGATCTTCATGCTGCCGCTGCTGTTCGTCTTCCTCACCTCGGTGATGAAGAGCGACCAGGCGATGACCTCCAGCCTGTGGCCGACGGAATGGCATTTCGAGAACTTCGTCGAGGTGTTCCGGAAGGCTCCGTTGCTGGAGTACTTCGGCAACAGCTTCCTGTACTCGGCGCTGGCGACGATCGGGGCGCTGGTCTCGGCGATCCCGGCGGCGTACGGGCTGGCGAAACTGCGGTGGCGCGGGCAGAACCTGTGCTTCATGCTCGTCGTCGTCGCGATGATGCTGCCGCCGCAGGTCACTGTCGTTCCGCTGTACGACCTGTGGGTGCGGCTCGGGTTCACCGGCACGCTGGTGCCGCTCATCGTGCCGTACTTCTTCTTCGACGCCTTCTCGATCTTCCTGCTGCGGCAGTTCTTCCTCACCATTCCGAAGGACTACCTCGAAGCGGCGAAGATCGACGGCTGCAACGAGTTCCGGGTGCTCACGCGGGTGCTGATCCCGATGGCGAAGCCGGGGATCGCGGCCACCGCGATGTTCTGCTTCCTGTTCACCTGGAACGACTATTTCGGCCCGCTGCTCTACACGGGCGAGAACAAAGACAACTGGCCGCTTTCACTGGCGATCGCGTCCTTCCGAGGCATGCACCACGTCGAATGGAACCTCACGATGGCCGCCACCGCGCTGATCATGCTGCCGGTGATCGTGCTGTTCGTGTTCGCGCAGAAGTCGTTCGTCAAGGGCATCACGTTCACGGGAGTCAAGGGATGAAACTGGCAGTGGTCGGCGGTGGGTCCACCTACACGCCGGAGCTGATCGACGGCATCGCCGGGCGGCGGGCCTCGCTCGACGTCGACGAGATCGTGCTGATCGACCCGGACGCCTACCGGGTCGAAGCGGTCGGCGATTTCAGCCAGCGGCTGCTGAACCACGCGGGGCACTCGGCCCGCGTGCGCACCACCGCGAATCTGGAGGAGGGCGTCGACGGCGCGTCGGCGGTCCTCATCCAGCTGCGCGTCGGCGGGCAGAAGGCCCGCGCGTCGGACGAGACGTTCCCGCACCTGTGCGGTTGTGTCGGCCAGGAAACGACCGGTGCGGGCGGCCTGGCGAAGGCGCTGCGCACGGTGCCGGTGGTGCTCGACATCGCCGAGCGCGTGCGCAAGGTCGCCGGTGACGACACCTGGATCGTCAACTTCACCAACCCGGTCGGCATCGTCACCCGCGCGCTGCTGCAGGAGGGCCACCGGGCGGTCGGGCTGTGCAACGTCGCGATCAACCTGCAGCGCAAGTTCGCGAAGCTGCTCGGCGCTTCGACCGGCGACGTCAAGCTGGTCCACACTGGACTGAATCACCTGAGCTGGGAGCGCGGCGTCCTGGTCGACGGCGTCGACCGGCTGCCGGAACTCCTCGCCCAGCACGCGGAATACCTCGGCGAAGAGGTCAGCGTGCCGGTCGAGTGGATGCAGCGGATGCAGGCCGTGCCGTCGTACTACCTCAAGTACTACTACTCGCACGACGCGCAGGTCGCGAAGCAGCAGACCGAGCGTCCGCGGGCCGAGGTGGTCAGCGACGTCGAGGAAGAACTGCTGAAGATCTACCTCGACCCGGAGCAGGTCACGAAGCCGGAGTCGCTGGAAAAGCGCGGCGGCGCGTACTACTCGGAGGCGGCGGTGCAGCTCGTGCACGCGCTCACCTCCGGCGGTGGCGCCGAGGAACACGTGGTGAACGTCCGCAACAACGGCACGTTCAACTTCCTGCCGGACGACGCGGTCATCGAGGTTTCGTCCACTGTGGATTCCGCGGGTGCGACCCCGATCCCGCAGGCTCCGGTCGACCCGCGGTTCGCCGGGCTGATCGCCGGGGTCACGGGGTATGAGTACCTGGCCCTGGACGCCGCGATCAAGGGCGGCCGGGACCGGGTCGCGGACGCGCTGCTCGCGCATCCGCTGGTCGGCCAGTACACCAAGGCGGACAAGCTCGCGGACGAACTCGTCGCACGCAACCGGGATTTCCTGCCCTGGGCGCGGGCATGAGCGACACCGTCGTCGCGATCGACGGGGGGAACAGCAAGACCGAGGTGCTGGTGGTTTCGCGGGACGGCGTCGTGCTCGGTGCTTCCCGCGGCCCCGGCGTTTCTCCCCAGCGCGTCGGCGTCGACGGATGCGTTGCCGCACTTGAGGAATTCGTCCACGAAGCTCTCCGTGCCGGCGGGCTTTCGACCGAGCCACTGTTCGCCGTGCATACCTCGGCGTACCTGGCCGGACTCGACTTCCCCCGGGAAGAAGAGGCGCTGCACAAGGCTTTGTCGGCGCGCGGCTGGAGCTCCACTTTGGACGTCGGCAACGACGTGCTGGCGCTGCTAAGGGCCGGAAGTTCCGACGGCACCGGGGTAGCGGTGGTGTGCGGCGCTGGTATCAACGGCGCTGGCTTCGCTCCGGACGGCCGTTCGTACCGTTTTCCCGCGCTGGGCAAGGTATCCGGCGACTGGGGTGGCGGCTACCGGCTGGGCGAAGAAGCCCTGTGGTGGGCCGTCCGCGCGGAAGACGGGCGCGGTCCGCGAACTGCGCTGGAATCGGCTGTCGCGGAGTACTTCGGTGCTTCGAAGCTGCTGGATGTGGTGCAGGGCTTGCACTTCGAGGAAATCGACGCCGCGAAGATCCACGGCCTCTGCCCGTTGTTGTTCGAGGTGGCCGCGTCCGGTGACGAGGTCGCGCAGGACGTGGTGACGCGGTTCGCCGAGGAAGTGAGCCTGCTGGTGGCGGCGATCATGCGCCGGCTGGACCTCACGACGTCCGCTCCCGAGGTCATCCTCGGCGGCGGCGTGCTGACCGGTGTCGGCGCGCCGGTGATCGCGGACATCGAACGGCGCTGCCTGAAGGTCGCACCGCGGGCGCAAGTGCGCGTGGTGGAGGTGAACCCGGTGGTCGGAGCCGCACTGTTCGGTTTGGACAAACTCGGCGCATCGGCGTCGGCGAAAGCCGCGCTGAAAGCTGCGACGCAGCGCGCGTGACAGCGGGGTGGCTGCCCGAGCAAGGCAGCCACCCCCTCGCGTCAGGCCGCGATGCCCTTGCCGGTCTCCAGGACCGACTTCAGGTCGGACAGGATCCACGCCCAGCCGCCGCCGGCGTTCTCGCCCGGGCCGGCGTTGACGTCCTCGTGCTGGCCGGACACGAGAGCCGCGTGGTTCGGCGCGCCGGTGACGTCGTGGGTGACGGTGAGCCGGGTGCCCGCGGTCTGTGTTTGCTCGATGTCGTAGGTGACCGTGGTGTACGGCTCGGCGACGAGACTCGGATCCATCTGCAGTTTCCACGTGACCACCAGCTTGCGCGGCGGATCGACCTCCAGCACTTCGCCGTCGAGGAGATCGCTGGTGAACCCTGAGTCGATGAACTCCTGGGTCGGCTTGGTGCGGTGCTTGCCACCGCGCTTGAGGTCGTAGTCGGCCAGGCCGGTGTAGCCGTACTTCTGGGTCCATTCCGGCTTCGTGATGGCGTCCCACACCGCCTGCGGGGTGGCCTTGATGTACACGCGGTTGACCTGAACGGTCGTGGTGTCGCTCATTTTTCCGGCTCCTTAACGGTTTCTTCGGCTTCGAGCCGGGCCTTGAGGTCCAGCAGCGCCGAGGTGTGGTGTGCGGTGTACTTGTCGATCCAGCGGTCGTGGATCTGCCGGATCGGGATCGGGTTCAGGAAATGCCGCTTCTCCCGCCCCTCCTTGCGCGAGGTGACCAGCTCGGCCTCCTCGAGCAGCTTGAGGTGTTTCATCACCCCGAACCGGGACATGTCCACTTCGGACTCCAGCTCGGTGAGCGTGCGGCCGTCACGCGCGTAGAGCAGGTCGAGCAGGAACCGGCGGGTCGGATCCGCCAGAGCCTTGAAAACCAGGTCCTCGTCGGGCACGCACCGAGAATAGGTGACCAAAAGGTCACATGTCAACCAGCGAGGCGGAGGGGGGCGCGAATCTCGTCGACGGCCGTACGGGTGACGTTCGGTCTCGATGCGTCACATCACGGCGTCCGGGCGGTACCTTCTGGTTTGCTGGCCCGCTGGGGGAGTCGCGACAGCGAAGATGGGGGAAGTGTGCGTCGAACGAGGATTCTTTTCATTGTCATGTCGGCCATTGCCGCGGTGATCTTGCCTTCGGCGGCGTACGCCAGTGCGGCGGACCTGCATGATTGTCCCGACGACTATTTCTGCGTTTGGGAGGAGCCGAACGCGACCGGGCACTTCGCCAAGTTCCAGCTCGGCTCGTCCGATCTCGCGAAACCCATCAACGGGCACGTTTTCAACGATCAGGCCTCGTATGTGTGGAACCGCACCACGAGCGTGTGGTGCGTCTACCGCGACTCGGGTTACTCGGGCGGTTCGTTGCGAATTTCGGTGGAGTGGCAAGGCCCGCTTGGTCCGCGCTACAGCTTCGACAACGTGATCAGTTCGCTCAGATCGTGCGCATGAGGCAGGAATCAGGGGGAGGACGAGAAATGAAGAACGCGGTGAAGATGGCGACGGTGCTCGGGCTGCTGTGTTCGGCCGCGGTAGCGGTCGCGCCTTCGGCCTAGGCGATCGCGCAACTATTGGGGCTATCTCGGGTTTCGGGAAAAGCTCAACGTGGGTGCGTTCCAGCGGGTGTGCTGGACACCCAAGGTCAGCGGAGTGAGCGGCCACTACACCTTTCTCGCGACCGGTGAGCTGTACAGCAGTCACACCGGCACCCAGTTGGCAATCGGCTCCACCGGCGATTTCGACCGTTAGCGAGGTGGGCCGAACGGACGCGGCGCGGCTTCCGCCACCGGAAGCCCCGCCGCGTCCGTGAAGGGAATCAACCAGCGCTAAAGCAATGCGCCCAGCGGCAAGATCAACGCGATCGCCACCACCGAGATCACCGTCTCCATCACCGACCAGCTCTTCAGCGTCTGCCCGACCGACATCCCGAAGTACTCCTTGACCAGCCAGAACCCGGCGTCGTTCAGGTGCGAGAAGAAGAGCGAACCGGCGCCGATGGCCAGCACCAGCAGTGCGTTGTGCGTCGGGTCGAGGGTCGCGGCCAGCGGGGCCACGATGCCCGCCGCGGAGACCGTCGCGACCGTCGCCGAACCGGTCGCCAGGCGGATCGCCACCGCGACCAGCCAGCCGAGCAGCAGCGGCGACAGGTGCGCGCCCTTGGACAGGCTGGTGATGACGTCGCCGACCCCGGCGTCCACGAGGGTCTGCTTGAATCCGCCGCCCGCGGCCACGATCAGCATGATGCCGGCGATCGGGGCGAGGGAATCGCCGATGATCGACGACAGCCGTTCCCGGTTCAACCGCGCCGGGCGGCCCAGCACGACCATGCCGACGAGGACCGCCAGCAGCAGCGCGACGAGCGGGTCGCCGATGAAGTCGAGGACGCGGCGGGCCGGGTTTCCCTTGTCCGCCAGGATGTCCGCGAGCGCCTTGGCCAGCATCAGGACGACCGGCAGCAGCACCGTAGACAGCGTCGCGAAGAAGCTCGGGCGGTGCTTTTCGTCGGTGCCTTCGGATTCCGGGACCAGCCGGGCGGGGGGTTCGGCGTCGGGCACCATCTTCGCGGCGAGACGGCCGAACAGCGGGCCGGCGATGATCACCGTCGGAAGCCCGACCAGCAGGCCGAGGCCCAGGGTGAGGCCGACGTTGGCGTTCAGCGAACCGGCGGCGGCCAGCGGGCCGGGGTGCGGCGGGATCAGGCCGTGCAGCACCGACAGCCCGGCCAGCGCCGGGATTCCCAGCAGCAGCACCGGTTTCCCGCTGCGCTTGGCGACCAGCAGCACCACCGGGATCAGCATCACGAGGCCGATCTCGAAGAACATCGGCAGCCCGATCAGCGCGGCCACCAGCGCCATCGCCCACGGCAGCCCGCCGCCGCGGACCCGGCCGAGCACGGTGTCCACGATCCGGTCCGCGCCGCCGGAATCGGCGAGCAGTTTGCCCAGCATGGCCCCGAAAGCGATCAAGACGCCGACGGACGCGACGGTGCTGCCGACGCCGTTGGTGAAGCTTTTCAGCAGCTTGTCCACCGGCATTCCGGCGACCAGGCCGAGCACGCCGGAGCCCAGCGTGAGCGCGAGCAGCGGGTGCAGTTTCACCTTGCTGATCAGCACGACGATCACGGCGATGGCGAGCACCGTGGCGAGGATCAGGCGGGTGTCGTGGCCGGTCCAGCCGGCGGCGAGGGTGGTCATGCGCGCTCCTGGAACGCTTTCAGCGCCGACGCGACGAGGTCGGCGGGCGGGCGGCTGATGTCGAGGGTCACTCCCGGCTCGTCCGCTTCCAGCGGTTCGAGATCGGCGAGCTGGGAATCGAGCAGCGAGACCGGCATGAAGTGGCCGGTGCGGGTCTTCATCCGCTCGGCCAGCAGGTCGCGCGAGCCGTGCAGGTGCAGGAACCAGACGTCCCCGCCGCCGCGGAGCACGTCGCGGTAGCGCCGCTTCAGCGCGGACGAACTCACGACCGCGCCGTTTTCATGGTGCTTCCCGATCCAGGTCGCGATCGACGCGAGCCACGGCGCCCGGTCCTCGTCGGTCAGCGGGATCCCGGCGGTCATCTTTTCGATGTTCGCCCGCGGGTGGAAGGTGTCTGCCTCGGCATACACGGTCCCGAGCCGCTCCGCGATCGCTGTGCCGACCGTCGTCTTGCCCGAGCCCGATACGCCCATCACCACGATGACCGTCATCCGCACCTCCCACGTCTTTGTGCTCTGGAGAGTCAAACTCAAAAGTACTACTTAATCAAGAAGAAGTAGTACTTAATCGAGTCAGAGCGCTAGGTTAACGCGGTGGGGACTGATCGGCACGAGGAGATGCTCGACGAGCTCGGCGCGGCCATCGCGAGCGGCGAGCTGGCGCCGGGCGCGGTGTTGCGCTCCGAGGAGTTGCAGGAGCGGTACGGGACTTCGCGGACCGTAGCCCGCGAGGTGGTGCGGGTCCTCGAGACGATGGGGTTGACCAGCAGCCGCCGCCGCGTCGGGGTCACCGTCCGCGAGCCGGCCGAGTGGAACCACTATGACCCGAGGTTGATCCGCTGGCAGCTCGACGGCGCGGACCGGCCGGCCGCGCTGCGCACGCTGACCGAACTGCGCTCGGCCGTCGAGCCGTGCGCTGCCCGGTTCGCCGCGATCCGCGCGACCCCGGAGGAACGCGGACGGCTCCGCGCGCTGGCGGTGCACCTCCAGCGCACGGCGCGCGCCCGTGATCTCGACACCTTCCTTGGCCACGACGTCGCATTCCACGATTTGCTGCTGTCCGCGTCACGGAATCCGATGTTCGCGCAGCTGTCCTCAGTGGTCGCCGAAGTGCTCGCCGGCCGCACCGGGCACGGCCTGATGCCGGACGAACCGCAGCCCGAGGCAGTCGCGCTGCACGTCGAAGTGGCGGAGGCGATCGACCTCGCCGACCCGGTGCGCGCCGAACGCGCGATGCGCGACATCGTGGAGCAGGCACGCGAGGAAATCGCCGCCGCGGTGTCGAGTAATCTCGGCGGCTGAATCGTCCACGTTCGGGGGGCTACTGGTGAGCGCGGCGCGCGCGATCGGCTTGATTCTCGGTTTGGCCGCCGACGGTGCACTCGGCGATCCGCGGCGACGGCCGCCGGTGACCGCCTTCCGTCAGGTAGTCGCCACCACTGGCTCCCGACGCGCGACCGGGCTCGGAATCGCTGGCGCGGCAGTCGCGGCTGGGGTGCTGGTCGAGCGCACCGGCCGCCGCAGCCCAGTGCTGCAGGCGACCGCGACGGCGGTGGCGACCTGGGCGGTCGTCGGCGCGGCCGGGCTGGCGACGCAGGGCACGGAACTGGCGCGCGATCTCGAAGAGGGCCGTCTCGAACCGGCGCGCGACACACTGTCCGAACTGGACCCGCGCGTCACCGACGGGCTTGGCACGATCGGGCTTTCCCGTGCGTCCGTGGAAACTTTGGCGGAGAACACGTCCGAAGTGGTCGTGACACCGTTGCTGTGGGGCGCGGTCGCGGGCGTGCCCGGGCTGCTGGCGGCGCGGACGATCGGACTGCTGCGGCGGCTGCTTCCTGGACACTGGGCTATCGACCGGCTCGATGAGCTCGTGCACCTTCTGCCGACCCGGGTCGCCGCCGCGCTGACCGTTGTGGGCGCGCCGGTGGTGGGCGGCTCCGCGGGTGGCGCGTGGCGGGCTTGGCGCCGCGACACGATCGCGCACCCGAGCCCGAACGCCGGTCGCGTTGAGGCGGCTTTCGCCGGGGCGCTGGAGATTCGGGTCGGCGGGCGGACCGAGTATCCGCAGGGCGTGGTGGAGCTGCCGGTGCTCGGGGTGGGCCGGAATCCGGACGCCGGACACGTCACGCGCGCGGTGGAACTGTCCCGAGTGGTCGGTTGGCTGGCCGCCGGGACGTCGGTGGTCGTCGCGGTGCTGACCGGATTGCGTCGCCGAAACCCCTGAGCCGTCAGGGTTTCAGGTGCGCGATGGCCTCCGCGTCGCCGAAACCGTCCCGTTCGGACAGTCGGGCCCCGATCCGCTGCCGGTCCTCGGATTTCTTGTTCCCGCCGTACTTGAACTTCGCCCGCACCTCGGTGACGGTCAGCTCGATGCCGCGAATGCCGGGCAGCAGCCGCCGGTCCGGAGCGTCCACAGCGGACACCGGGGTGCGCTCGCCGTCCGGCTCGAAGTGCGCCAGCTGGTGGTTCAGCAGCGCCGCCTTCTCCGCCGGATCGTCGACGAGCCGGACGTCGCAGGTCAGCTGCACGCTCGCGTAGTACGAAGTGGGCACGCCGAGCGCGGGATCGTCGGTGGTGTTCCAGTCCGAGCGGATGTAGGTGTAATCGCCGGTCACCGTGAGCAGCGCGCGCGGGTGTTCCTCCAGCAGCGGCCACACCGGGTTCGGCCGGGCGAGGTGCAGGCGGACGGTCGCGTCGCCGTCGAAGACGAAGTGCGTCGGCACCACCACCGGGAGATCACGGCCGCGGCCGCCGGCGACCAGTTCGCCGAAATCGTGTCCGGCGAGCCAGTCCCGCCATTCGTTCTCGTCCGCGGTGTCCCAGGGGTGGATCAGCATGCCGCCAGTATCAGTGCCGCGAGTGGCCCGGACAAAGGGCCATTTTTCCGGAGAACGACCAGGCCACTCAGGCGGTCGGCGTGTACTCGTCCTCTTCTTCGGCGAGCATCTCCGCGACGGACTTGCGCCGGCCGCGCTGCGGGCGCTCGGTCGTTAGCGCGCCGCCCGGACGCAGCTCGCGGATCGTGAAGTACAGCCAGCCCAGCAACGCCATCGTGCCGAAAGCCAGCCACTGCAGCGCGTACGAGAAGTACGGCCCCGACTCCAGCTGCGGCAGCGGCAGCGCGCTGAGCACGCCCGGCTGATTCTGGTCGAGCTGGAAGTAACCCGGCCGGATGGTGAGGCCGGAAGACTTCGCGACCACGCGTGAGTCGACGGTGTAGCTCTGCAGCTTCCCGTTCGTCGAGGCGTCGGCGAACGCGTCGCGGTTCTTCGGGTCTGTCTCGTCGCTTCGCACACGCGCGACGACCGTCACCTGCCCGCCCGGCGCAGCCGCGTACGGGAGCACACCGGAGTCGCTGCTGAGCCCGACGTAGCCGCGGTCGATCAGGTACACAGTGCCGTCGGTGGCGCGAAGCGGCGTGAGGACCTCGTACGCGCCTTGGCCCTGCACAGTGCGCAGCCGCGCGACGACTTCCGCCGAAGGCAGGTACGTGCCGGTGATCGACACGAGGTGCCACTCGGTGTTCTTGTCCGGCTTCGTCCCGGGCGGCAGCAGCTGCGCCGCGGGCGCGGGCTTCGCGGTGAACGACGTGGTCAGCGCGTTGTTCTGGGTGACCTGCTCGCCGTCGCGGCGGAACTGCCACGGGGCCAGCAACGTGTAACAGCAGATGGCGAAGGTGAACACCACCACTGTCAACGCCAGCCATCCTGGCCGGAGCAGAAACCGCAACCGCACCCCTCTACGGTAGGCCGTCGCGTTCCGTGCGCGCACCCGGACCGGACGTCACGCCTGTTCGCGGACCCAGTCCAGCAGTCCCGGCACGCTCCGCTCGATCATCCCGAGCACGTCCTCGAAGCCGCCGTCGCCGCCGTAATAGGGGTCCGGCACCTCGGCGCCTTCCGGAGCGGACGGGTCGAAGGAGCGCAGCAGCCGCACCCGCGAAGGGTCTTCGACGCGGGACTGCAGGAAGCCCAGATGACTCTCGTCCGCCGCAAGCAGCAGATCGGCTTCGAGGTCTTCGTCGCTGACCTCGGCCGCGATGTGCTCGGTGGGGTAGCCGTGCGCCTTCAACGTGGCGCGCGCCCGCCGGTCAGCCGCCTCCCCGACGTGCCAGGGACCGGTGCCCGCACTGGACACCTGCACGGCGTCGGCGAGGCCCGCGTCGGCGAGCTTCTTGCGGAAGACGAGCTCCGCCATGGGGGAGCGGCAGATGTTTCCGGAGCAGACAAACACCAGCTTGGGCATGGTGGGCAGTCTCCCAGAGCGACCGTGCGAGGATCCCCAGGTGCCTGCATTAGCCGAGATCATCGCCGTCCTCGAACGCAGTTACCCGCCCCGGCTGGCGGAAAGCTGGGACGCGGTCGGGCTTGTCTGCGGAGACCCGGCCGAGGACGTCGCCCGCGTGCTGTTCTGCGTCGACCCGGTCGAGGAGACGCTCGCCGAGGCCGAGGAAATCGGCGCGCAGCTGATCGTCGCGCATCATCCGCTGCTGCTGCGCGGTGTGCACGGTGTCCCCGCCGACACCGCCAAGGGCTCGCTCGTGCACCGCATGATCCGCGGCGGCATCGCGCTCTACTGCGCGCACACCAACGCCGACTCGGCCGACCCCGGCGTGTCCGACGCGCTCGCGCAGGCCATCGGGCTCGTGGTCGACCGGCCGCTCGACCCGCACGAACCCGGCGGTGCCACCGGGATCGGCAGGATCGGGCACCTGCCCGCCGCGGAGCCGTTCGCGCAGTTCGTCCAGCGGGTCGCCGACGCATTGCCGCCGACCGTGCCCGGCGTGCTCGGCGCGGGCGAGGCGGACCGGCCGATCCGTACCGTCGCGGTGTCCGGCGGCGCGGGCGACTCGTACCTCGCGAAGGCGACGGCCGAGGGCGTCGACGCGTACGTGACCGCGGATCTGCGCCACCATCCGGCCGGCGAACACCTCGCCGCGGCCGGAACCGTGCCCGCGCTGGTCGGCTTGACGCACTGGGCCAGCGAGTGGCCGTGGTGCGGACAGGCCTCGGCCCTTGTCGGCGCGGCCTTTGCGGGTACCGTCGAAGCTCACGTCTCCACGCGGTGCACCGACCCGTGGACCATCCGCGCTACCGCCCAGTAACTAAATCAGGGAGCACAGTGAAGTCCGACCCCGCCGTCCAGCGTCAGCTGCTCGAACTCGCGAAGGTGGACGCCGAGCTTTCGCGCGTCGCGCACCGCCGCCGCACCTTGCCCGAGCTCGCCGAGATCGAGGCGGGGGAGAAGACCGTCCGGGACAAGCGCGACGCGCTCGTGTCCGTCGAGACCGCGACGTCGGACCTCGACCGGGAGATCGCCCGGCAGGAGAAAGAGGTCGAATCGGTGCGGGCGCGCGAGGACCGCGACCGCAAGCTGCTGGAATCCGGGTCGGTCGGCGCCAAGCAGATGACCGACATCGAGCACGAACTGCAGACGCTCGGCCGCCGCAAGGGCGCGCTCGAGGACGACCTGCTGGAGTTGATGGAGCAGCGCGAGGCACTGGGCCTGGACGCGCAGCGCACGAGCGCCGAGGTCGACAAGGCGCAGCAGGCGGTCGAGGCCGCCGCCGGCCGCCGCGACGAGGCGTTCAAGGACCTCGACACCACCGAGGCCCGCCGCAAGGAGGACCGCGCGAAGCTGCTGCCGCGGTTCCCGGAGCCGCTGCTCAAGCTGTACACCCGCGTCTACGACCACAAGGGCATCGGCGCGGCGCTGCTGCGGGCCCGCCGGTGCGGCGCCTGCCAGCTCGAACTCGACCGCAACACCATCTCCGAGATCAAGGCCGCGGCCGAGGACAGCGTCGTGCAGTGCGACAACTGCGGCGCGATCCTGGTCCGCACGCTGGAGTCGGGCCTGTGACCGAACGGGCGATCGTCGAGGCCGACGGCGGATCCCGGGGCAACCCGGGCCCGGCGGGCTACGGCGCGGTCGTGAAGGACGCGGCCACCGGCGAAGTCCTCGCCGAGCGCTACGAATACCTCGGCATCGCCACGAACAACGTCGCGGAGTACTCCGGGCTCGTTGCCGGGCTCGCCGCCGCGGCCGAGCTCGGAGTGTCCATTGTGGACGTCCGGATGGACTCGAAGCTCGTGGTGGAGCAGATGTCCGGGCGGTGGAAGATCAAGCACGCCGCGCTGCAGCCGCTGGCCGCGCAGGCGCGCGAGATCGCGGCGGGCTTCGACCGCGTCGGCTACACCTGGATCCCGCGCGCGGAGAATTCGCACGCGGACCGGCTGGCGAACGTCGCGATGGACAGCGCCGGGTCCGGGGCCACCTCGCCCGCCCCGGTCGCCGAAAAGCGGCCGAAGGCCAAGGTCTCCGAGCCGGACCGGGTGTCGCCGGCGGGCTGGACCGGAGCCCGCGGCACGCCCACCAAACTGCTCCTGCTGCGCCACGGCCAGACCGAGATGTCGGTCGACCGCCGCTACTCCGGGCGCGGCGACGTCCCGCTCACCGAACACGGCCGGGGCCAAGCCGCCGCGGCGGCCAAACGGCTGGCCGCGATGCCGGGGCTGATCGGCGAGGACGGCGAACCGGCCCCGATCGTCTCGTCGCCGCTGATCCGCACGAAGCAGACCGCGCAGGCGGTCGCCGACGCGCTCGGCGGCCGGGTCGAAACGCACCCCGGCCTCATCGAGACCGACTTCGGCGAATGGGAGGGCCTCACCTTCGGCGAGGCCGCGCGACGGGATCCGGAACTGCACCGCTGCTGGCTGAGCGATTCGTCGTGCCCGCCGCCCGGCGGCGAGAGCTTCGACGCTGTCCACGAGCGGGTCGGCAAGGCCCGCCGCGACCTCGTCGAGCAGTACGACGGGCGCACGGTGCTCGTGGTCAGCCACGTGACGCCGATCAAGACCCTGCTGCGGATGGGGCTCGACGCCGGGCCGTCGCTGCTGTTCCGGCTGCACCTCGACCTGGCGTCGCTGTCGATCGTCGAGTTCTATCCCGACGGCAACGCCTCGGTGCGGTTGGTGAACGACATCTCGCATCTGTCCTGAGCAGTGCGGATGTGACGTGGATCACGGTCGGGGATGACGTGTGAAACGCCCCGAATGAGGTATTGGCTAGAGTGCGGTGTCGACCGCGGCGCCGCGGCGCTGGTCCCGGCCGGGACTTCAAGGGGGGCGCAGGCTCGTGCGTTTCTTCGGCAGCATCCGCAAGTGGAAACAGTGACGAGGACATGACGGCTAGCGCACTCACCGCAGTATCGGAGCCAGACCTGCCGGGGGAGGAGACGACCGATCCGCCCGCGCGGTTCAAGCTCAGCTGGCTGGCCTCGACGCTGGCCGTGCTGGCCGGCGTGGCCGCGGTCGCCTGGCACGCCACCCGCTACGGGCACTGGATCGTCGACGACGCGGCCATCACGTTCTCCTACTCGCGCAGCGTCGCCGACGGGCTCGGCCCGGTGCTGGCCCCCGGCCAGCCGCCGGTGGAAGGCTTCTCCGACCCGACGTGGATGATCCTGCTCGCGCTGGGCAAGGTCGTCGGCCTGTTCGACAAGGGCCTGCTGTTCGGAATCCCGGACTACGTGCTGTTCCCCAAGCTGCTCGGCCTGTTCTTCACCGCGGGCATCCTGGTGCTGTGCCACCTGGTGGCCCGGCAGGTGTTCCGCAGGCACGCGTGGGCGATCACGCTGGCCACCGGCCTCGGGCTGGCGGCGATCCCGTCGTTCGTGATCTGGGTGGTCTCCGGCCTCGAGAACTCGCTGTTCGCGTTCTTCACCACCGCGTTGGCGGCGCTGCTGTTCACCGCGCTGCGCAAGGAAAACTCGCTGTCGTTCAAGGTCGCGATCGTCGCGGGCGTGCTCGTCGCCGCGGCCGCGCTGACCCGGCCGGAAGGCCTGATCTACGCCAGCGCGTACCCGATCGTCCTGCTGTTCGGCGTGAAGCGCGAGGGTTTCTGGCCCAGCCTCCGCTCCGCACTGGTGTCCATCGCGGCCTTCGCCGTGCTGTTCGGCGGCTACGTCGTCTGGCGCTACACGGAGTTTCACCGGCTGCTGGCCAACCCGTCGGTCGCCAAGAAGCAGGGGCTGCCCACCTTCGCGTCGATCATCCGACCGAACCAGCTGGTGGAGTACGTCGGCATCGCGCTGACGCTCGTGCTGGTCGCGGTGGTCGTCTGGGCGCTGGTCAAGGCACCGTGGCGGCGTCCGCTGATCGGGCTGGTCACGCCGCTGGTGCTCGGCGTGATCGCGTACGGCGTGATGGTTCCGGACTGGATGGCGCAGTACCGCTTCGCGACGCCGGTGTGGGTGCTCGGCACGCTGTGCGGTGTCATGGCGTTCGCCGAGCTGCTGCGTTCGTTGGCAAAGGTGCAGTGGCGCGCGGTCGCGGCGCTCGTGCTCGTGGCCGCGTCGGTGCCGTCGGCGATCGGCTTCGTGAACCAGTCCGACGAGTTCATCAAGAGCCCCACCGTGCCGGCGTGCCTGATCGCCGACCGGTTCGGCCGCGGTTTCAACACCTACGCGGACATGCTCGGCCTGCAGCAGGCTTCGCTGCTCCTGCCGGACCTCGGCGGCTCGTCGATGACGAGCAGGCTGGAACTGGTCGACATGGCCGGCCTGGTCAACGCGCCGATCGCGGACCTCACGCACAAGGAAGACCTCGTCGGCCTGCGCAACTACGTGTTCGACACGGTGAAGCCGACCTTCATCCACTCGTGGGGCCCGTGGGCGGACGGCAACGAGATCAGCATCGACCCCCGCATCGACCGGGACTATGTCCCGATCCTGGTGTACCCCGGCCCGGGCAAGCGCCAGGGAGACTTCGTCCGCAAGGACGCGGTGACCGATCCGGCGAAGCTCGCGGCGGTTCAGCACTATGCGCAGGTCACGATGATGAACGTGGAGGCGCAGCGGTTCGGGGACGGTCTGGATGACTGTGGTCCGACGTTGTCGCGCGGCAGCACGGTCGCGCCGCGGGGCTAAAGCGCCAGCCACAAAGCACACGTCGCC
>NZ_JBHZAG010000021.1:0-55627 GCF_042754125.1 Amycolatopsis sp. NPDC059235 | reverse complement strand
GCTGCCAACGACAGCGGTGTGGTGAGTGCCCCGAGTCTCAGGAACTCGCCCACCGGCGGATGTTGTCCGTGTCGGACGACAACCCGTCGCCACAGGAGCGTCGGGAGCGAGCCGCGGGTCATGATGAGTGTGGAGGCGCAGCGGTCCAACGCCGGTGGTCCGACGTTGTCGCGCGGCAGCACGGTCGCGCCGCGGGGCTAAAGCGCCAGCCACAAAGCACACGTCGCCGCTGCCAACGACAGCGGTGTGGTGAGTGCCCCGAGTCTCAGGAACTCGCCCACCGGCGGATGTTGTCCGTGTCGGACGACAACCCGTCGCCACAGCAGCGTCGCCAGCGAGCCCAGGTAAGTCGCGTTCGGGCCGATGTTCACGCCGAGCAGCACGGCGAGCAGCACGCCCTGGTTCGGGTGCGGGCCGAGGACGGACAGCAGGATCAGCGTCGCGGGCAGGTTGTTGACGACGTTCGCCAGCACCGCCGCGATGGCTGCGGCGAGGAGCAGTTCGGGCAGCCCGGCCGTGGTCGGCAGAATTGAGCGCAGCAGCCCGCCGAGGACGTGTTCGTCGACCGCTTCCACCACCACCGCGAGGGCGAGCACGAAGAGGATCAGCAGCGGGGACGCTTCGGTGATCACCTGCCACGGCCGGATCTTCCGCTCTGCCAAGGCTTTCACGGCCAGGACGAGCGCGGTCAGCGCAGCGATCCAGACCGGTTCGACGTGCACCAGCTGTCCGGTCGCGAATCCGGCCAGCATCACCGCCAGCACGACGAGGGTGAAGACCGGCGCTTCGCGGTGTTCCGGCTGACGGGTGCTGGCCGGTTCGCGGAGGTCCTTGCGGAAGAACCAGGCGAACGCGGCGAGTTCGACGGCGAGGGTGACCAGCCAGGGCAACGCCATCAGCGCGGTGAAGCCGGCGAAGGTGAGGCCGGACGCGGTGAAGGCGAGCAGGTTCGTCAGGTTGGAGACGGGGAACAGCGTGGACGCCGAGTTGGCCAGGTGCGCGCACGCGTAGACGTGCGGGCGCGCGGTGAGCTTCAGTTCTGCCGCCGTGGCGAGGACGACCGGGGTCAGCAGGACGACGGTGGCGTCGAGGCTCAGCACCGCGGTGACGATCGCCGCCGCGGCGAAGGTGAGCAGCAGCAGCCGCGGCTGGCGTCCTCGGCAGATTTCGGCGAGTTCGGCGCCTAGCCAGGTGAAGACGCCTTCGCCGGCGGCGAGGTGGCTGACCAGCAGGATCGCTGCGAGAAAGCCCATCGTCGGCAGCATCTGGACGACCCGCTCGCCTGCTTCGTGCGGGGAAGTCAGGCCGAGCGCGAGGACGACACCGGCGGCGGGGACCGCGAAGACTGCCTCCGGGAGGCCGCGCGGACGCGCCATGGCGAACCAGAGCGTTCCGGCCAGGAGAAGCAGGGACAGGGCACCGTTCACCCCCGAACGCTAGCCGCCGCGAGATCTCAGATCCCCGCCGGTTCCGGGACTCCCGCGCCGCGTTCCAGCGCCCGCTCCTTCTCCCGGATCACCGGCAGCACCGCCCGGCCGAAGTGTTCGACGTCCTCCAGATAGTGCAAAAACCCGAGCAGCAACAGGTTCGCGCCGCGCTTTTTGTACTCGATCGCCCGGTCCGCGATTTGTTCCGGAGTGCCGATCAACCCGGTCCGGAATCCGTCGTTGTACTGCACCAGGTCCGCGAACTCCGAATCCGCCCACATGCCCTTGGTGTCCGAAGTGGACTTCCCGGCCTGCGCGACCGCCGAGCGGAATCCTTCGACGGCGGGCACGTTCGCCTTCGCCACGATCTCCCGCAGCACCTCGCGCGCCTCGGCTTCGGTCTCGCGGGCGATCACGAAGCCGTTCAGCCCGAATCGCACCGCGTGGTCGTTCTCGGCGGCGTACCCGCGCACCTCGTCGACCTGCTCGCTGAACCCGTCGAAATCCTTGCCGTTGCTGAAATACCAGTCCGAAACGCGACCGGCCAGCTTGCGCGCCGCGGTGGAGTTGCCGCCCTGGAAGACCTCCGGATGCGGCCGCCCGGGACCGGCGACCGGTTTGGGTTTGATGTCGAAATCGTGGATGCGGTAGAAATCGCCGCCGAACTCGGCGTGGTCGTCGGTCCACAATTCCTTGAGCACGCGGATGAACTCCTCCGAGCGCCGGTAGCGCTCGTCGTGTTCGAGCCACGGCTGCCCGAGACCGGTGAACTCGTCTTTGAACCAGCCGCTGACCACGTTCACCGCGGCCCGGCCGCCCGAGATGACGTCCGCGCTCGCGATGAACTTCGCGAGCACGCCGGGCTGCCACAGTCCGGGATGGACGGCCGCGATGACCTTCAGCCGCTGCGTCGCGAGCAGCAGCGCCAGGCTGAACCCGGTGGATTCGTGCTGGTAGGCGGCCCCGTAGCTGGCGGTGTAGCGGACCTGGGTGAGCGCGTACTCGAAGCCGTTGTTCTCGGCGAGCACGGCCAGGTCGCGGTTGTACTCGTAGCCCCAATCGGTGCGCTGTTCGATGTCGCTGGTGACCAGGCCGCCGCTCACATTCGGGACCCAGTAAGCGAATTTCAGAGGTTCGTAGGGTTCAAGTGCGGACATGGCGGGAGTGAAACAGCGGCCGGGCGCGAGGGCAAAGGGCGTCCACGCGGTGGAATGTGCCAACCCGTGCCGGTGCTCCGGCCGTTCCCGGGTACGCTGCTTCGGCGGACGAGCTGGCAGGACGGTCGCGGCCCGGGTTCTCCCGGTCCGAGGAAAGTCCGGACTCCGCAGGGCAGGGTGGTTGCTAACGGCAACCCGGGGCGACCCGCGGGACAGTGCCACAGAAAACAGACCGCCCCCGTCTCGCGACGGGGGTAAGGGTGAAACGGTGGTGTAAGAGACCACCAGCATCCCGGGTGACCGGGATGGCTCGGTAAACCCCACCCGGAGCAAGGCCAAGAGGGAGCAACGCTCCTGCGCAGGCGATCGAGGGCGGCCCGCCCGATGCCTGCGGGTAGGCCGCTGGAGCCTGCCGGCGACGGCAGGCCGAGATGGATGACCGTCGCCCGGTCCGCCGCGAGGCGGCCCGGGAACAGGATCCGGCTTACATGCCAGCTCGTCCGCCCGATCGCTACGATCGGGCGCATGGGTCAAGCCGTCGCCGCCGCTGTCGCCTTCCGGACCACCTTCGACGCTCTGCACGCTCCCGTCTACTTCGCGCCAGAGACCCAGCAGCGGCTCGCCGCCGTCGGGCTCAAACCGGGGTCGATGACCTACTTCGCCAGCCGCTCCGCGGCGATGGGCGCGGTGGGACCGGGCACGGTCGCCGCGACCTTCTACAGCTTCAGCCCCAGCCTGATCGCGCACTTCGTCCCGCGTGTCTGGACGCTCGCCACCCCGGAGACCGTCCTGGAAGCCCGGCTCGCTGCCGTCGACGAGGTCTACCGCAGGCTGTTCGGCGACGAGACGCTCGCGTCCGCGGAAGTCGCCGAGGCGGCGGCGCTCGCGCGCGAAGCCACCGAGGGCTGTCGTCCGGAGGGGCGTCCGCTCTACGCCGCCCACGCGGACCTGGCGTGGCCCGAGGAGCCGCACCTCGCGCTCTGGCACGCGACCACGCTGCTGCGCGAGCACCGCGGAGACGGGCACGTCGCGGCGTTGACCACGAATGGCCTGCCCGGTCTGGAGGCACTGGTCACGCACAGCGCGACGGCGAACGGAACACCGCCGGACACCGCCAAACGCACCCGCGGCTGGAGCGACGACGAGTGGGACGCGGCCGCGTCCAGGCTGGCCGCCGACGGAATCCTCGGCGCGGACGGCGCGCTCACCGAACGCGGGCTGGCGTTCCGCGAACGCGTCGAGACGGCGACGAACGCGGCTGCGGAGGGTCCGTGGCGGCATCTCGGCGAGGAGAAGACGGCTCGGCTGGAGGCCCTGTGCGCTCCGCTCAGCCGCCGGGTGATCGAAGCGGGCGCGATCCCGAGCAGCGCGTTCCGGGTCTGATCCGCGAGGCGGTCTGGAACTGCCCGGGATCACGTTTTGTAGTGAACAAATGCGCACATCGGACGTGATGGTGACCGTTATCGCATCAGAGAGTGATCAATTCCGGATTGTTTTCCACACCGGTTGTCACTCACCGGACTCGCGGCGGAACGCCGATCGGGGCATGCCACACTGGTGCCTGCCCGACACGCCGGTCCGGGGCGCACTGAGAGTGAGCGCCGCACGATTTGCGGAGCCGCACCGCCGGAACACTGCGCAATCCGGGTGGCTTGGGTTATTCCGGAGCACCCTTGCCACGATGATGGAGGGCGAGGAATCCTGACCACCGGACCGCAGCACCCGCCCGCTAACCACAAGTCGACATCTACGCAGCGCGCTTTGACCATTACCCCTTGTAACGCCATGATGGTGTTCGTAGCTTCGCCGAAGCCAGAACAGCGCGGCGCCAACCGTGCACCGGGAGTATCGCGATGACCAGCATGACCGCCCTCGAGACGTTCGTGGCCGAAGGGCTCGGCACCAGCAACGTCCGCACCTGGCTGCTCGACAACGTCATCCCGCTCGTGCTGCTCGCGGTGGCGCTGCTGCTGCTGTGGCTCGGCGGCGGCAAGGGCGACAACGCGGGGGTCATGCGACGGCTCGCCGGCGTGGTCATCGCGCTCGCGATCATCGGACTCGCGGTCAGCGGCGCAGGCGTCAACGTGGGCCAGTGGATCGCCGGCCTCTTCACCGGCTGAGGCGGAGCAGGCGTGCGGATCAGGACCGATGACGAGGTGTACCGGGTCGATGCCGTCTGGCTCGGCCCGCCGAAAGCGACTTTTCCCTGGCGAGCCCGTTACGTGGCCTGGCTCGTCGGCATTCCGGTCTTCCTGGTCGTGCTTACCGTGGAGCGGTGGGTCGGCTGGAGTTTCGGGTTCTTTTCCACGGCGTGGGCGTTCGTGGCCACGATCGTGATCACCAGGCTGATCACCGCCAAGATCAGTCACGAGCGCCCGCTGGGCGCGGTGATCGCGATGATGGGCCAGGAATTGCGCGCGCCGCGCGAACGGTCCTCGGGCACGGGCGGCGCGGTGAGCGCGAGCCGGGTCCGGGTGCGGGCGGAGCGCCCGCTGCCGAAGCACAAGAGAAGGCGGCAGTACCAGCACCGCGACCTTCGTCGCGGTGCTGGCGCGAGTGCCGGGAAACAGGGAGCACCACGAGCGCGCCGGAGCCGCCCCGCGGCTCGGGCCGGGAGGTAGTCGTTGTTCGGTCGCGGCGGAAGCCGAGGGAAACGGGAGCAAGACGTCCCCGCCGGCGCGTGGAACGCGCCACCGCAGGGCCGTCCGCCGTCCGGCGGCAAAAACTCCGGCGGCAAGGGTCGCCGGCTGCCCGGTGAGCAGGCGATACCGGCGTACACGCCGTCGATCGCCGCGCGCAGCATCGACGGGCACCTGCTGCGGACCGGGTACGAGGTGTACGCCTGGTACCGGCTCGCGCCGCAGCGCTGGTCGTTCCGTTCCGATTCGCAGCGCCGCGACCTGATCGCGGCCATCGCGGGCCAGTACGCCGAACTGCAGGGCCGCTGGCTGCACCTGCGCGTCACGAACCGGCCGTACCCGATCCGGATGTGGGCCGAGGCGCACGTGTACAACGCGGTCGGCAGGCCGAACGACGTGCCCGGCGCGCTGTCGTTCGACGACTACCTGATCGGCGAGCAGCAGCAGCTGATGGGCCGCTCGATGGCGGAGAAAGAGGTCTACCTCGGCGTCCAGGTGCAGACCCGGCGGATGGTGGACCGCGCGGTCGAACGCGCCGCGCCGGTGCTGCGCCGGATCCTGCCCGAGGCGGTCGACGCCGAACTGGCCGCGCTCGACTCCGAGATCGAGCACCTCGACCAGGTCATCGGCAGCGCCGGGCTGGAAGGCCGTCCGGTGCACGCCGAGGAGATGTCCTGGCTGATGCACCGCTCGTGCTCGCTGGGCCTTCCCGCGCCGCGGAACATGCCCGCGGTGCCGGGCGCGGCCTGGGAGCCCGAGGACCTCGCCAGTTTCACCGACGCGGCTGATTTCCACGCCGACCCGTACGCGCCCACGGTCACCGTGCGCGGTCGCACCGGGTCCAACGCCGGCGTGTCGCGGCACCTCGCGGTGCTTACCGTCGGCCAGATGCACGGGCTGCAGATCCCCGAGGTCGACGATCCGTGGATCCAGCACGCGGACCGGCTGCCGGCGTCGGTCGAGGTGTCCGCGCGGATCTACGTGCGGCGTCCGGAAGAGGTGTCCGGCGAGCTGCAGCGGCAGATGAACAAGGTCCGCTCGCAGGTCAAGCACTACACCGACGAGCACGAGCTGGAACCGCCGCAGTCGCTGGCCCGCCAAGCGGGCCGGGTGCTGGAAATCGACGACGAGATGACGTCGGGCTTCACCGCGCTGGCCACCCGCGTGCGGTCGTGGTGGCGCCTCGCGGTGTCCGGCCCGACCGAACGCGACGCGCTGCGGCTGGCCCAGCAATTGCTGGACCTGTACAAGCCGAAGATCGCCATCGAGCACCCGGAAGCGCAGTACGCGATGGCCCGGGAATTCATCCCGGGCGAGCCGCTGGCCTCGGGCGCGTACATGCGCCGCGGTTCGGTGGTGTGGACGGCGTCCGCGGTGCCCACGGCGACCGCGGAAGTCGGCGACCGGCGCGGCATCCTGCTCGGCGAAACGGTCACCGCGACGCGGCGTCCGGTGGCCTGGGACCCGTGGATGGCGCAGGAAATCCGCGACGGATCGGGCCTCACCGCGATGGTCGCCGGACTCGGTGGCGGCAAGTCGTTCCTCGGCGGCGGCATCGTCTACAAGACGCTGCGGGCCGGGGCGCACTGGACGATCCTCGACCCGTCCGGCCCGCTGTCGCGGCTGTGCGACCTGCCGGAGATCCGGCCGTACGCGCGGCCGATCAACCTGCTCAACGCCCAGCCGGGCATCCTCAACCCGTACCGCGTGGTCGCCGATCCGCTGATCGAGCACTTCATGGACGAGGAGGACCCGGAACGCTCGTGGCGGCGCGAAAAGGCGCTGGCCGGAGCGACCCGGCGGCGGCTGGTGCTCGACGTGCTCACCGGCGTGCTGCCGTACGAGGTGTCGCGGATGGCGCAGACCCGGATCGTGCTGCTGCGCGCGGTGCGTGCGGTGGGCGGCCGGTTCGACGCGGACCCCGGCCAGGTCATCGACGCGCTGCGGCGGGATTCGAGCGAGCACCACGAGCACGCGGTCGTCGTGGCGGACTTCCTGGACGAGATGCGCGAGCGCATGGCGCTGCTGATCCCGGAGACCGACGCGGACCCGTACGCCGAGACCCGCGACGACCGGATGACCGTGCTGACCATGGCGGGCCTGACCCTGCCGAAGGACGGCGTGCCGCGCGAGTACTGGACCGACGCCGAATCGCTCGGCGTGGAAATGCTGAACCTCGCGGCGTGGCTGACCCAGCGGTCGGTGTACGAGAAGCCGAAGGAACTGCGCAAGGGCGTCTGGATCGACGAGGCGTTCTTCCTGTCCGAGGTGCCGACCGGGCGCGTGCTGATGAACCGGTTCGCCCGTGACTCGCGGAAGTGGAACGTCCGGGTGCTGCTGTCGTCGCAGATCCCGGCGGACTTCCTGAAGATCCAGGGTTTCGTGGCGCTGCTGGACTCGGTGTTCGTCGGCCGGCTGGACGACGACGACGCCCAGGCCGACGCGCTGCGGCTGCTGAAGGTGCCGGTCGGCGTGGGCTACGAGCAGGTCGTCGCCGCACTCGGCCGCCGGCCGGGAGCCCAGCGCGGGCTGGAGCGCGACATGGAGCCCCGGCAGTTCATCTTCGGCGACGGCGCCGGCGGCGTGGAGCGCATCCGCGTCGACTTTTCCGGCCCGCATCTCGACCCGCTGCGCGCGGTCATGGACACCACCCCGGGTTCGCCCGACGCGCGCACGAAACCCGGCAGCGAACTCGTGGTACCCCACGAGGACGAGGCCAAGCCGTATGTCCCCGCCCCACCGGAGGACGACGAGCTGGAACACGACTTCGAACTCCAAGCGGAACTCGAGGTCGGTCTTGCCGACGAGCAGCTGCTGGGCTCGCCGGACCCGCTCGCGTCCGAGACCGGCGAGGTGGAGGGTGCAGTGCGCAACGGACGGCAGGAGGACCGGCACGCCCGCGCCGGCGGCAAAGGCGGCGGCACCGGCAGGGATGCCGCGTGAACCCCGGTGATCCGGGCCGGCCGGCGCCGGCCGTGAGGAGGCCTGCGTGAACACCGTCTTCACGCTGGCGTTCGTCCTCGCTTTCGCCGCCGGCTGGCACGCGCTGCGCAAACGCGTCAAGGAAGGGCCGAAGGCCGGTGGCCGTCGGCCGAGCCGGCGCGCGTCGCTGCTGGCCGTGGTGGCGGTGATCGGGCTGCAGACGGTGCTGTTCGCGCCTGCCGCCAATGCGGCGGCCTGCGGGGAATCGCCGAACCCGGAGCGGCCGGGCGCGGGCATGGTCGGCGCGCTCGACCCCGCCGAGGGCCACGGCGAGGCGGGCAGCCCGTACATCGATTACAGCTACGCCGGATTCGTCTGGAACACCTACCAGACGAACTGCACGGCGTTGTCCGCCATCGCTTCGCCCAGCTCGACGATCGACACGTGGGCGGGCAACCAGCTCTTCAACGTCGGCAAGAACATCGTCGGCGCCACCAACTCGCTGCACTACACGGTGCTCGAGGGCGGTCTGCTCAACCCGATCTACAACGCGGTGAAGGCAGGCGCGGAGAAGGTCTACAACAACATCTACGCGCAGCTGTTCGGGCTGGTCGCGCTGATTCTGTCGATCATGTTGTTCCGCAACATCTGGCGCGGCGATCTGGCCGGGGTCAGCAAACGCGCGCTCTACGCGATGGCCGGCGTGTGGCTCGCGGCCTCGTCGCTGGCGATGCTGAGATATTTCGATCCGATCGACAAAGCGATCGTGCAGACCACCACGAACATCCAGGCCGGGTTCGTGGACGAGTCCGAGAACCGGGTCGTGCGGCACATCCTGCCGACCGACCTGCACACCGAAGTGGTCTACAAGAACTGGATGCGCGGGGAGTTCGGGTCGCCGGACGCGCCGCAAGCGACCCAGTACGGCCGCCCGCTGCTCGACGCCCAGGCCTTCACCTGGGACCAGTTGCGCAACGGCGACGACGCCAAGCAGAACGTCGTCGACGCCAAAAAGGCGGCCTTCAAAGACATCTCCACCAAACTCGGCCCCGCCACCGGCTACTTCACCGGAGAGGCGGGCGGGCGCACCGGAGCCGGGTTCCTCGCGCTGGGCCAGAGCCTCGTCTACTCGCTCTTCCAGTTGCTGGCCAAGGCGTCCGTGCTGCTCGCGCAGGTGCTGATCCGCCTGTTCGCGCTCACCGCGCCGCTGATCGGCCTGATCGCGCTGCTGAACCCGGAGATCCTGCGCCGCGTGCTCAAGGTCGCCGGCGGCATCGCGTTCAACCTGGTCGTGCTGTCGGTGCTGGCCGGCGTGCACGCGCTGCTGCTGCAGGCGATCTTCGCCGCGGGCGACGGGCTCAACCTGCTCACCAAGATGGTCCTCGCCGGGCTCATCACGGTGCTGCTGTTCCTGGTCGGACGGCCGGTGCGGCGGCTGTGGCAGATGGTCGAGATGTCGGTCAGCATGGTCGGCGCGGCGGTGCCGTCTCCGGGCGGCGGGCTGTTCTCCCGCTTCCGGCGGAAGAACGGGCCGACGCCGCAGGACGAGTTCTGGCAGAACGTCCGCGACACCGACGACGTCGTCGACGGCGACCAGCGCGGCCCGATCGGCGCGACGGTCGGCGGTGGCCGGTACCGGCCCGAGGCGGCGGTGTTCGCCAGCTCGCAGCGGCTCGACAACGGCTCTCGCGCGGCTAGGCCCGCCGCGGCCTGGTCCGGTGCTCCGTGGCCGGGCGCGGTCGGCCCCGCGCAGTCCGCCGCGGGCGCGCTGCCCGCGGGCGGCGGTGGGGGTGCGCCGGTGTTCGGCCAGTACCACCCGGTGGCCGGTGCGCCTGGCGACTACGTCATGGCGGGCGCGCGGTGGCCGGTCAAGGAAAGCCGCCAGGTCGACACGTCCCCGATCGCGGACCGGCGGTGGAGCGACGAGCCGGAACCGGTGGTCGTGCCGTCCCGGATGAGCGCGCCGGACCGCGGGTACTCCGCCCCGGCCCCGGACCAGCCAGGGTTCACCGTGCCGACGCAAGGCATCCGGGCCCAGCCGCGCCGGGTGGATCCCGAGGTCGTGGCCGGGAAACCGGTGTTCGTGCTGTACCGCCCGTCGCGCGGCATCGAGGTCCGCGACACCGACCAGGTCATGGGGCGGTGACCGATGCCGATCCGCACCAACCGCGGCCGCACCGCGGTGTACCGCCGCCTGTGGGGCTTCCCGCTCCGCTCGCCCCGGCATCTCGTGGGCACGCTGGTGTTCCTCGCGCTGGTGATCACCGCGCTGGGCATCGGCCTGCCGAAGGTGCTGGGCAAGCCGGCGTCCGCGCAGCCGGGAGCGGCTCCGCCGAACTCGTCGGCCGGGCCGCGCACCGGCGTCGCGGCCCCGGTGCCGAGCACTGAAACCCTGCCGACCCGGCTGTCGCAGCCGCTGGTCACCCCGACGTCGGCGCCGCCGAGCCCGGAGGCGGTGAACGTCGCGAGGCAGTGGGCGAACGCCTGGGTCCGCCATCCGGCGGGCATCTCGAACGCCGACTGGCTCAACGGGATGCGCGGGCTCACCACCGACGAGTACCTCCCCGTCATGTCCACAGTGGACCCCGCGAACATCCCCGCCACCAAGGTCACCGGCGATCCGACGGTCACGCAGTCCTACTCCAGTTCGGTCAAGGTCGTGGTCCCCACCGACGGTCCGAAACTCAGCATCACCGTGGTCCAAACCAGCGCGGGATGGCGAGTGTCGGATTACGACCAGGCGAGCTGACCGTGAAGCTGGCCATTCTCGTCTCGGTGCTGATCGCCGCCGTTTTCGCGACGGTGCTCACCACCAACGTCGTGACGAAGGTCGTGAACGACCAGCAGCAGGCGGCGGCCGGCGGGATCGCGCTGACCTCGTGCGACGCCGCGATCGGCCCGACCCAGCCCGGCCAGCCGGAGCAGGGCGGGTCGGACGCCGCCGAACTCGACCAGGAGTCGCGCGGCACGGTTTCGCTCATCATCGCGATCGGCAAGCAGCGCAGCCTCGCGCCGCGCGCGTGGCAGGTCGCGATCCAGGCCGGGATGACCGAATCGCGGCTGCACAACGTGAACTTCGGCGACCGCGACTCGCTCGGCATCTTCCAGATGCGCCCGTCGATGAACTGGGGCAGCGCGGCCCAGGTCACCGACCCGAACTACGCGATCAACAAATTCTTCGACGTCCTGCTCGGCGTCCCGGACTGGGAAAACCTGCGCCCCGGCGACGCCGCGCAGCGCGTCGAGCGGTCCGGCTTCCCGGACCGCTATCACCGCTGGGAGGCCATGGCGGCCTCGCTGGTGCAGAACCTGGGCCAGATCACGGACGTGGTCGGCTGCGGGCAGGGCATGGGTGCCGCGCTGCCGCCGAGCCAGGCCGCGGCGCAGGCGATCAAGTTCGCTCTCGGCGAGCAGGGCAAGCCCTACATCTGGGGCGCGACCGGCCCGGATTCCTACGACTGTTCCGGCCTGATGCTGCGCGCCTACGAGTCGGCGGGCGTGATCCTGCCGCGCGTGTCGAAGGACCAGTACAAGGCGGGCGCGATGCTGCCGGTGCGCGAAGCCCAGCCCGGCGACCTGATTTTCCTCGCCACCGACCCGGCCGACCCGACGACCATCCACCACGTCGCGATGTACCTGGGAGACGGCAAGATCGTCGAGGCCCAGCAGACCGGCGTCCCGGTGCACATCCGCCCGTTCTCGTTCGACGAGCGTCAAGTGGTGCCGCAGGCGGTGCGCCCCGGCGTCTAGCATGGGTGCGGGAGGCACCGGCTCTTGACCCGCGGGTGCCCAGTACCGCGGGTCCGGATTCACCCCGAAGTCGCGGCCTGTCCACGAGCACGTGGCCGCGCGCTGGCAGAGGATGGCACACGTGGCACGGAAATTCGGCAAGCGAGGCAAGACAGGCCAGAGCGAGCCCCAGGACCCGGCGGCGCTGTTCGGCACACCGCAGCCGCCGCGCCAGTCCGCGCACCCCGCGTCCAGCACCCCGTTGGCGGACCTGCTGAACCAGGGAATGCCCGGTGTCGACGGCGGGTACGTCGTCCTGCCGCGATCGCTGGCGGAGGGCATGTCGCTGCCGTGGCAGCAGCAGATGGCGGCTTTGCTGGCCCAGTTCCACGCGGAGCACGCCCGGTTGTCGTGGCCGGTGTACCGGGTGGTCCCGTCTCGTTACGAGCGGTTGGTCGATCTCGACGAGGAGCAGTTGGCCGAGGCGGGCTATCTCGTGGAGATGGACGCCGAGGGGGAGATGGTCTACCGGGAGCGGAGCGGCCGGAAGGTCCAAGACCCGGACCGGACGACTGTGCTCGTGTCCTGTCTGGACCCGATCCCGCGCCCGGCCGCGGCTGGTCCGGCGCCTTCGGGAACGGATCGACCGGTGGGGCCGTTGCCCGCGCCGGTGCCGATGAACATCGGACCCGCGCCGGTTTGGCGATCGGTGCCCAACGGTCCTGCTGAGGGGGCGGCTGGGCCGGTGAACACCGGTCAGGCACCACCTCCCGCGCCGCGTCCGCCGGAGGAGCCGCGCCCGTCCGCCGGTGCTGAGCCGGTGGCGAACGGCCAGACCAAGGCTCCGGAACCGGCTGCGCCCGCGCCGCCCGCCGCGACGGCTGACCAGGTTCCGGAGACCGTCAGCCCGGCCCCCGCGGCAGAACCACCCCAGTCCGACCCAGCGCCCGCAACCGACTCGGGCACGACTGTCGAAGAACCGGCTGCTCCGCACAACTCGGATTCCGCTCCGTCCGCAGTGGAGGAAGCACCGCCCGCAGCTCCCGCAACGGCGAGCCCGACCTCCGCGGCGCCCGCACCTGTCCCGGCACCGCACGAAGCTCCCGCTCCGCAGGCCGATCAGCAGTTGCGGGCGAGGCAGTCGTGGCAGCCGAAGCCGTACGTCCACGAGCCGAGGCAGCCCGCACGTCCGGCGGAACCGTTGCCGCCGCAAGGAAATCCAGCGCACGGCCAGGCTCCGCAGCCGGGAGGGCATCAGCCCCAGTACGTCGCTCCGTCACCGGCGCAGCAGACTCCGCCCGCGCCCCAACCCCCAGCGCAGCAGACTCCGCCCGCGCCCCAACCCCCAGCGCAGCCGCCCTTTTCCGGGACGCCGCACCAGGTTCCGGCGGTGCCTCCCGCCGCGCCGGTCACGGAGCAGCCGACGAACCCTGCCGCGCAGCAGCCGTTCGCACCCAGCACCCAGCAGCAACCTCCGGCTCAGCCGAGCGCGCAGCCGCTTCCGCCGACTGCACCTGCCGCGCAGCAACCGGCTCCGCCCGCACCGGCCGCGCAGCAACCGGTTCCGCTCGCACCTGGCCCGCAACAGGCCGCGCCTGCGCAACAACCTCCGGCGCAGCCTGCCTCGCCACCACTTCCGCAGGCGAACCCTCCGGCACAGCAACCGCTGCCGCCAGCGAACCCCCCTGCACAGCAACCGCTTCCGTCCGCACCAAGCGCCCCATCGGCTCCGTCCGCGCAGCAATCCCCGGCGCAGCCGCAGGCAAACCCATCGCAGCCAGCCCCTCCCGCCACGGGCGCTCCGTTCCAGCTGCCACAGCCCAGCGGCCGCCGCCGACCCGCCGAGACCGGGCCGGACGGGCGACCGCTGCCGGTTTTCCCCGGGCAGGAGACCGGCCCGTCCGCACCGCCGCCGTCGCGGACGTATCGGGACGAGCCGCCGGTCTTTCCCGGCAAGGAGTCAGCCGTACCGCCGGTGCCGGATTACGGTGCTTCCTCCCCGGCGGACGACGCCGCGACCCCGCCCCGCGGCATCCCCGTTCCGGACAACCGAGACTGGTTCGACGAGCATCCCGACCACAAGGACGACGGCCCGGCCGACTTCGGGCCCACCGGGCAGCCCACCGAGGTCCCGTTCCGCTGGCGCAAGTGAGCGGGCAGGTGTCAGGCTGAACCCATGTCTGACGACCCGAACCCGGACCAGGGCTGGTACTACAACACCCGCACCCACGAAGTCGAGCACCTGGAGCGCAGCCGCGGAGTCGACCTCCTCGGCCCGTACCCGGACGAGGCCACGGCCCGCCGCGCGCTCGACATCGCCCGCGAACGCACCCGCCAGGCCGACGCGGCCGACCGCTCCTGGGACGGCGACTGACCTGGGCCGGTCAACCGTGGATCCGCGGCTTCGTGCGCGGCTGGCTCCACAGCTGCAGCAGACAACCGGAATCCGCGGTGTGGAACCGGATCCGGTAGTCGCCGTGTCCGGCGGGCAGGGGCGGGAGTTCCAGCTCCCGCCCGGCCACCTCGCGCAGGACGGCGTGGCCGGATTGAAAACGGCAGCTCAGCTCCGCGATCCGGCGATAGGACCGGTCGGGGCCGGGGTCGCCGGGAGACAGCGTCACGGTCAGGGGAAGGTCGCCGTCGTGGACGGGAGACCAGAACAAGGCCGCGCCGGGGACGGCGTCGATCAGGTCCGCGGACTCGGCCGACGCCGGGATCGGCAGGATGTCGCCGAGCCGACGGCCTCGGTCGAGGAGCGCGAACTGGCCGGTCCGGACACGCAGGACGAAGCCGAGTCGTTCGGTTCGCGCGGTCGCGCGCCGGTCGGGGGCCACCTCCTCGGGGACGCCGTCGGGGAAGCCGTGCCCGGCGAGGTATTCGGCTAGCTCCGCGTCGGTGACCTGCCGGGCGCGGTCGGCGAGGCCGGGGACGTCTCCCGGCTCCGGTCGTTCGTACCTGCTGACGACCACCACCTGACCCGGGCCTTCGGGCAAGGGCCCGGGCCATTGGCTCACCGAGACCGTCCCGCACGTTCGGCAGGCGACCCGTCTGATGTTGACGGTCCCGCCGGACGCGTCGGCCCGCGTTTCGGTCGGTTCGAAGGCGAACTCGGGGAAATCGTGCGGACGACCGCAGGCGCGCAGGATCTGGTCCAGCGCGACGTCTTCTCGGGTCGGGACGGGGTTCACTGGTCGCCTCTCGGTTGAGCCAGCAGTTCGCGGCCGCGTTCTCCGGTGAAGCTGGCCGCCAATACCGGGTCGGCGAGCAGCGCGATCGGGGCAACGTGGTCGGCGCTGCGAGGCCGCCAGTGCACCAGTGCCGCCCGCACGGCCCGCCACAAGGCTTCGGGGTCGTCCGGGTGCTGGTCCAGTGCTTCCCTGACCCGTAGGTCGAACTCCGGGTTGCCGAACCTCGGGCGGGGCCCGTCCCGTCGAAGCCGGGCCTGGCCCTCGCCGACGGCGAGCTGGATCTCCGGACTCTCGCCCATCATCGCCGTCCGCAGTGTCGAGCGGTGGTAGGGCGTGGTGGCGCGGGCGTGCTCGGCCAGCAGCCACGGCATGAACTCCTCGGTGAACAGCGGATCGGCGAAAAAACCGTCGCGCGCGAACTCCGAGTGCAGCAGCCTGCTGAGCGAAAGTCCGGCCGGGTAGTCGCGGCCGAGAAAAAGATCGAGCTGGACCATCAGCACCGTCGCCCGGTCACGGCCGAACTTCTCGGCTTGCTTGAGCGCCGCCGCGGCGCTGTCGACCTCGCCGGCCAGAGCGTCGAGCCGGGCTTGTTCGACCTTGGCGTCCCATGCGTCGCGGGTCTCGCCTTCCGGCCGGTGCAGCCGGTGGAAATCGGCGTACAAGTCCTCCATCAGCGCGGCGAACGACGCGAACTTGGCAGGCGGCGCGGCCAGCCAGGAGAACAGGCTGTAGGCCGCCCACTCACCGGCCTCGTCGACGTCGCCAGGGTCGAGGAACAAGATCCCGACGTCGGCCTCGAGCGAGATCAGCAGCCCTCGGCTGAATTTGTTGCCCTCGCTCGGATTCGGCTCGCCTTCGGAGAGCTCTTCCCACTCCTCCCAGAGCGGCTCGAGGTCGCGCAGCCATCCGAGATTGGCGGTGTCCCGCATGCGCCGGACGGACGGTCCGGCTTCTCGCCAGCCGTCGGTGGTCAGCAGGAATTCCCGATACGACGGCGGCAGTTTCCGGCCGAGGCGCGCCTCCGCCCCGGCGACCGCCTCCGCGCTCGCCGGGGCGAAGCCGAGCCATCGATCGCGCAGGACTCGCGGGTCGAGGTCGGCGGGCTTCGTGCTCTGGACCCACTCCGCGCTCCACCGAGACAGCCATGGTCTCCAGTCCATAGCCGCCATTATGTCGGCGCGGCTCCGCCTCAGGCGGCCAATTCGGCGAGGTCTCCGATTATCCCGCGACGAGAGCCGGATCCAGGACGAACTCCGGGTCCACCTGCTCCGCCAGATCCGCTCCCGCGCGCCCGTTCCCCCAGGCCCGCGCGTTGCGCAGGTGGAACTCCACGCCCTGCCGCTGGTACCGCGCCCAGTCCCGTGGCGTCGTGTCCACCAGGTCCTGCATCGCGGCCAGCGTCGCCAGGTTGCGCGGCTCCAGTTCGCCGATCGGCCGGGTGGTCCCGCGCTCGGCGGCTCGGACATGTCCGGACGTCGTCATCCAGCCCAGCAGCGCCGAACCCAGTTGCGTGGTCAGGAAATCGACGTCGTCGCTGTCGGTGACCTTGTTTCCGACGGCTACCAGGTGAACCCCGAAGTCCCGCGCGTGATCCGCGTACTGACGGTAAACACCGACGCTGCGCAGGGTCGGTTCGCACACCAGGAAGGTCACGTCGAAGCGCGTGAACAGGCCCGAGGCGAATGCGTCGGCACCGGCGGTCATGTCCATCACCACGTACTCGTCCGTGCCGTCCACCAGGTGGTTCAGCAGCAACTCGGCCGCGCCGACCTTCGAGTGGTAGCAGGCGACGCCGAGGTCATCCTCGTCGAATTTGCCGGTGACGCCCAGCCGGACGTCGCCCAGCGAGCGGAAGCAGGCGTCGAAGACGGGGTTGTCCTCGAAGGGGCGCACGAGCCGCGAGCCGCGGCCGGGCGGGGTGGTTTTGATCATCGCGTCGGCGGACGGGATCCGCGGGTTGTCGCCGCGCAGGTAGTCCTTGATCAGCGGCATGTTCTCGCCCAGGGTCGGCCACGCCAGCGCCTGTTCCTCGGTCGCGCCGAGGGCTACCGCCAGGTGCTGGTTGATGTCGGCGTCGATGGCCAGCACCGGTTTGCCCGCACCCGCCAAGTACGAGACGAACAGCGACGAGAGCGTGGTTTTCCCGCTGCCGCCCTTGCCGACGAACGCGATCTTCACCGATTCGGCCCCTTCTGAAAATGAAGACGGTTATCAATGCCAGGCAGGCTACACCCGACCGGCCCGCGCCCGAACGGGCGATCATCGGCGGTTCGGCGGGATAGTGTTGGACCGTGCCGCCACTCGTGCTGAGGACGCCAGCGTCGGGAGGGGACTTCGGTCGTCTCCGGGCGGAGTTCGCGCTGCCGGAGTCGTTCGGGCCCGCGGTGCTCGCGGAGGCCGAAACGGCGGTGCTCGATCCGCTCGCGTCGGCCGGCGGCCGCGAGGACGCCACTGACCTGCCGTTCGTGACGATCGATCCGCCCGGGTCCAAGGACCTCGACCAGGCGATGGTGATCGAGCGGCTCGGCAGCGGGTTCCGGGTGCAATACGCGATCGCGGACCTGGCGGCGTTCGTGCCGCCGGGCGGGGCGCTCGATCACGAGGCGCGGCGGCGCGGGCAGACGCTGTATCTCCCGGACGGCAACGTCCCGCTGCATCCGCCGGTGCTGTCCGAGGGCGCGGCCAGCCTGCTGCCGGGGGAGACCCGGCCCGCGGTGTTGTGGACGATCGACGTCGACGAGGGCGGGGAAATCCTCGCCACCCGGGTCCGGCGGGCGTTGGTGCGTTCGACCGAGCAGCTCGACTACGAAGGGGTGCAGTCGTCGCTCGACGCCGGGCGGCCGCATCCGTCGGTGGCCGCGTTGCCGGAGCTGGGACGGTTGCGGCGCGCTCTGGCGGTGCAGCGCGGCGCGGTCGAGTTGCAGTTGCCGGAGCAGGAGATCAGCGGCGACATCGACGGCGGCTGGATTCTCGCGCGCCGGCCGCGGACGGTCGTCGACGCGTGGAACGCCGAAATCTCTTTGCTCACCGGGATGGCCGCGGCGCGGATCATGATCGACGCCGGGATCGGGGTGCTGCGGACGCTGCCGTCGCCGGAGCCGGACGCGGTGGAATGGCTGCGCCGGTCCGCGGCGGCGACCGGGCTGGCCTGGCCGGTCGAGCTGACGGTGTCCGAGTTTCTGTCTACTTTGGACCCGGGACAGCCCGCGTCGATGGCGTTGTATGCCGACACCACCAGGCTTTTGCGGGGCGCGGGTTACACGGCCTTCGCCGGGGAATTGCCCGCGGTGACGACGCATGCCGGGATCGGCGGGGCGTACGCGCACGTCACGGCACCGATTCGGCGGCTGGTCGACCGGTTCGGCACCGAGGTGTGCCTGGCGGTGACGGCGGGGCGCGAAGTGCCGGATTGGGTCCGCGAGGCGTTGTCCGAAGTACCGGCGCAGATGTCCGCTTCGGACAGTCTGGCCGCGCGGGTGGAGCGCGCGTGCATAGACCAGGTCGAGGCGTGGGTACTCGCTGAGCATGTGGGTCACGAGTTCACCGCGGTGGTGCTGCGTGCGGAAGAGACGCGCGCGGAGATCCTGGTCGAGAATCCGCCGGTGATGGCGAAGTGCTCCGGCGAGAAGTTCCCGGAGGGCGAGCGGATCGCGGTGCGGCTGACCGAAGTGGACGTCGAGCAGCGGAAGGTGTCGTTCGAACGGGTATGAGGAACGCGGAACTGGTCGATGATCTCGGCGAGCCGGTGCCGATCGAGGGCCCGCCGCGGCGGGTGGTGTCGCTGGTGCCGTCGCTGACCGAGGCGGTCGAGGTCAGCGCGCCCGGGCGGCTGATCGGGGCGACGGATTACTGCACGCATCCGGCCGATCTGGACGTGGAACGGGTCGGCGGGTCGAAGTACCCGAAGCTCGACCGGGTGCTCGCGCTCGAACCGGATCTGGTGCTGGCGAATTCCGAGGAGAACCGGCCGGAGGACGTCGAAACCCTGCGCGCCAACGGGATTCCGGTGTTCGTCATGGCGGCAGCGGAATCCGTGCCTGCCGCGTTGGGATCATTGCGGCGGATTTTCGGCCAGGTGTACGGCATCGACGAACCGGAATGGCTCGACACCGCGGACGAGCTGTGGCGCGAGGTGGAGCCAGTGCGGTACCGGGCGGTGATTCCGGTGTGGCGCAAGCCGTGGATCGTGCTGGGGCGCGACACCTTCGCCGGAGACGTGCTTCGCCGGGTCGGGATCGAGAATGTCTACTCAGGACACTCCGAGCGGTATCCCCGGCCGTCGCTGGAAGAACTCCAGAAGACCGGGGCCGACCTGGTCGTACTGCCCGACGAGCCGTACGAATTCACCCAGGACGACGGCCCCGGCTTCTTCCCGGAGATGCGCCCGGTGCTGGTTTCCGGGCGCTACCTCACGTGGTACGGACCGTCCCTCGTGGACGCCTACGCGGCGCTCAGAGAGTCAGTCCGGTAAGGACGGTCACGCGCTCCTCGGTGAAGTCCGCCATCGCCGCCGCCGGTCCTTCGCGGCCGACGCCGGAGTCCTTTACCCCGCCGTAAGGCATCTGGTCGGCGCGGAAGCTCGGCACGTCGCCGACCAGCACGCCGCCCACCTTGAGCCGGGCGGACACGTCGAACGCGGTCGGCAGGTCGCGGGTGAACACGCCGGTCTGCAAACCGAAGCGGGACGCGTTGATCCGCTCGACGCCGTCGTCCACAGAGGACACGCGAACCAGCGAGACCACCGGGCCGAAAACCTCGTCCGCCATCACCGAAGCGTCCTCGGGAGCTTCGGCGAGTACGGTCGGCTCCACCGTCGCGCCCTTACGGCCGCCACCGGCCAGCAGCTTGGCACCGGCGACAACCGCGTCGGTGACCCAGGATTCGACCCGCGTAGCGGCTGCCTCGTTGACCAGCGGGCCCACGTCGACGCCGTCCTCGCGCGGGTTTCCAGTGCGCAGCGCGGCAACCTGCTCGAGAACCTTCGCCTGCAACTCGTCGTAGACGTCGGTGTGCGCGTAAACCCGCTGCACCGAGATGCACGACTGTCCGGCCTGGTACATGGCGAACGTCGCGATCCGCTGCGCGGCGAAGTCCAGGTCAGTCCAATCCGGACAGACGAGCACCGCGCCGTTGCCGCCGAGCTCCAGCGCGACGTGCTTGCGCGGCACGCTGTCGCGGATCGCCCAGCCGACCGGCACCGAACCGGTGAACGACACGACCGGCAGCCGCGGGTCCTTGACCAGTTCGGCGGTCGCTTCGTTGCCCAGCGGCAGAATCGACCAGCTGCCCGCCGGAAGATCGGTCTCGGCAAGGATTTCGCCGAGCAGCAGCGCGGTCAGCGGCGTCGCCGGGGCGGGCTTGAGCACGATCGGCGCGCCGACCGCGATCGCCGGGGCGACCTTGTGCGCCACCAGGTTCAGCGGGAAGTTGAACGGCGTGATGCCCAGCACCGGGCCGCGCGGCACACGCCGGACGAGCGCGAGCCGTCCGGTGCCGCCCGGGTCGGTGTCGAGGCGCTGCAGGTCGCCGGAGAACCGGCGGGCTTCCTCGGAGGCCCAGCGGAACGTCGACACCGCACGGCCGATCTCGCCGCGCGACCACTTCAGCGGCTTGCCCGATTCGGCGGTGATCAGCTGCGCGATCTCTTCCGCCCGCTCGGAAAGCCGCCGCGAGATGTGGTCCAACGCGCCCGCGCGGACGTGCGCGGGCAGCGTCGCGTACTCGTCGGCGACGTCGGCCGCGGACTGGACCGCGGCCTCCACATCGGACGGTCCGGGCAGGTAGTGCGAACCGGCTTCGGAACCGTCGAACGAATGCCGGACGACGGTCGTTTCGCTGCTGGTTACCGGCTTTCCGGCCACCCAGAACGGGAAAGTCACTTGCGGGCCTCCGTGGCGATCGCGTACTCGAGAACGGCGAGGCCTTCGTCGAGCAGCTCGTTGGACAGGGACAGCGGGGGAAGCAGCCGGACGATGTTGCCGTAGGTGCCGCAGGTCAGCACCACGACACCCTGCGCATGGCAGGCGGCGGCAATGCGCTTGGTGAGGTCAGCGTCCGGCTCGTTCGTGCCGGGCTTGACGAACTCGGCCGCCAGCATCGCGCCGCGTCCGCGGACGTCGCCGATCACGCCGGTTTCCTCGGCCAGCGCCCGAAGTCGCGGCAGCACCAGTTCTTCGATGCGCTTCGCGGAACCGGTCAGGCCGTCGTTGCGCATGGTCTCGATCGCGCCCAGCGCCGCGGCGCACGCGATCGGGTTGCCGCCGTAGGTGCCGCCGAGCCCGCCCGGGCCGACCGCGTCGAGCAGCTCCGCGCGCCCGGTCACCGCGGCGAGCGGAAGGCCGCCCGCGATGCCCTTGGCCGTGCAGACCAGGTCCGGGATGACGTCCTCGTGCTGCGAGGCGAACCAGTTGCCGGTGCGGCAGAAGCCGGTCTGCACCTCGTCGGCGACGAACACGACGCCGTTCGCCTTGCACCACGCGGAAATCGCGGGCAGGAAACCGGGAGCGGGTTCGATGAATCCGCCCTCGCCCTGGATCGGTTCGAGCACGACGGCCGCGACCTGGTCGCCGCCGATCTGCTTCTCGATCCGGTCGATCGCCTGCCGCGCGGCCTCCGGGCCGGCCAGCCCGTCGCGGTACGGGTACGAGCCCGGCACGCGGTACACCTCGGGCGCGAACGGGCCGAAGCCGTGCTTGTAGGGCACCGATTTCGCGGTCATGCCCATGGTCAGGTTGGTACGGCCGTGGTAGGCGTGGTCGAACACGACGACGGCCTGGCGACCGGTGGCGGTGCGCGCGATCTTCACCGCGTTCTCGACCGCTTCGGCGCCGGAGTTGAACAGCACCGACTTCTTCGCGTGGTCGCCCGGCGTCAGCTCGGCCAGCGCCTCGCAGACTTCCACGTAACCCTCGTACGGGGTCACCATGAAACAGGTGTGGGTGAACAGCGCCGCCTGCTCGCGCACCCGGTCGACCACCTCGGGCGCGGAATGCCCGACGCTCGTCACCGCGATCCCGGAACCGAAGTCGATCAGCACGTTGCCGTCGGCGTCGGTGAGCAGGCCGCCGCTGGCGGAGGTGATGTAGGCGGGCAGCGTGGACGCGACCCCGGCGGCGACCGCGTTCGCGCGGCGCTCCTGCAGCGCGCGGGAAGCGGGCCCGGGGATCTCGGTCTGCAGCCTGCGCTGCCGGGGTGCCGGAGCCTGCGGCTCGGCGGCGGTGCTCGTGGTCACGGCTCGCTCCTGTACGCGTGGGTGGGTCGTCATCAGGATGGGGCCTGCGCCGTTCGCAGTCAGCTGGCCGTTCTGTCCAATTCGGCAGCTAGACTTAGCCGTTATGGCACTCACCCTGCGCGCCCTCGCCGCCGAACCCGCGCTCGGCCTGCGCGTGGTCGCGGGCGAGGCCGGGCTGGACCGCCCGATCGGCTGGGTGCACCCCACCGAGCTGACCGACCCGCAGAGCTTCCTCGAAGGCGGCGAACTGCTGCTCACGACCGGCCTGACGCTCTACAGCGCGACCTACGCGGCGTACCTCCGGCGGCTGGTCGACGCGGGTGTCGCCGGGCTTGGGTTCGGCGTCGGGCTGAGCCACGCGAAGGTGCCGGACGCGTTGGTGGCGGTCGCCGACGAGGTCGGATTGCCGGTGCTGGAGGTGCCGCGGAAGACGCCGTTCATCGCGATCACGCGCGCGGTGTCCCGGTCGGTCGCCGCCGACGAGTACGCCGCGACAGTGCGAATCGGTCGAGCTCAACAGGAGCTGACCCGCACGGCCGTCGGGCGCGCCGGTGCCGGGGGAGTGGTGCGCCGGCTCGCGCGGCTTATCGACGGCTGGGCCGTGCTCTACGACTCCGCCGGACGCGTGCGCGAGGCGTCGTCGGCTAAGGCGCGCAGTGTCGGCCTGGACATCACCGGCCTTCGCGCAGGCACGCGCGTGGTGTCCCATGGCGACGACGAGGTCGTCATCCAGACCCTGCACACACGAGGTGCGCTGGCGGTCGGCACTGCGGAACCGTTGGACAGCACCGGGCAGCACATCGTCAACACAGCTGTCTCGCTGCTTTCTCTTGCCCTGGAACAGGACCGCGCACAGCGGCTTTCGCTCTCCCAACTGCACACCGGTGTGCTTGAGCTGCTCGCCGCCGGACACCACGAGCTGGCCCGCGAGGTCGTGCCGGATCTTCCGCCGGAACCGTGGATGGTGCTCGCGGTGGCAGGCAGCAAGGCCGCCCGGAACACGCTGTACGAACGGCTGGAAACCCTTGCCGGGCAAGTGTTCGCCGCACATCGCGGCGACAAGCTGATCGTGCTGGCCGAGAACGACGAGGTGAGCGCGATCGTCGCCGAGACCGGCGAGTTCCACAGTGGACTGTCGACCGGGGAGTTCCCGACCGCGCTAAAGCAGGCGGAAGAAGCGGCCGAGGCGGCGCGGACGCAGCGGGTGCCGATGCTGCGGTACGCCGACCACGCCGGGGCCGGGCTGCTCGGCCTGGTCGATCACCAAGCCGCGCAAGCGTTTTCCGACCAGCTCCTCGCGCCGGTGCGAGAGTTCGACCGCACCGGCCGCGGCGACCTGGAGCTGTCCCTGCGCTGCTGGCTCGAACACCACGGCCACTGGGACCTCGCCGCGACGAAGCTCGGCGTGCACCGGCACACCCTGCGCAACCGGGTCACCAAGGCGGCCGAACTGCTCGGCCGGGACCTTGACGCACCCGGCGTCCGCGCGGAATTGTGGTTCGCTCTCCAGGTCAGGTCGTGACCAGCAACGTGATCGGCGAATCCCCGCAGCGCCGCAACGTCATCCCGCCCGGTGCCGTATACGGTTCCGCGCCGGAGGCCCACCAGGCAGGCACGTCGATCTCGCGCACCAGCGACCCGGTCGCCTTCCGCACGCTGTTCGACACGATCACGCGGCCCTGCGCGTTGAGCAGCGCGGCGGTCCGGCCGAGTGCGCGAAGCCGGCGACTCACCGTGCGCTCGAACTCGCGCACATACACGTCCGCACCAACGACTCCGGCGAATTCCTCACCGCGCGTGACAGGCACGGTGAAGGTCAGCGTGTATTCGTCAGTGCAGAGATAGTCCACGTACGGCCCGTTGACGTGCCGCCGGCCGCTGTCGCGCGGCACGGTAAACCACGATTGCCGCGTGTAGTCAAGGAAATTGGGGCTCTCCGGATCAAGGCTGATGAACAGCTGTTCCGGCGCGCCGTCGTCGGCGCGGCACGAAGTCCACCACTCGAAACCGAGTTCCTGATCAGCAAGGACATTCGGCGCGCTGACGAAGCCCGCGCCGACCACGAGGCCGCCGAGCGCCTCGATGACCTGCGGCCGGATCGTGTGCAGCGCTTCGGCGGACAGGTCGGCGGTTTCGCCGAGCAGCGTTTCCGCGGCGGCCAGAACTGGTTTCAGGCGCGCGAAAATCTCCTCGACGAGGGCGGAAACCTGGGTCACTACCTCTTCGCCGGTCAGCGTGTGGGTGTCGGTCACGATGCTCACCTCGTGATGCGGGTCATCGGAGCTTACGGCGTTTCGAGGGTCAGGTGCAGATCTGCGAGCCGATCAAGCGCGCCGAGAAGGTGTTCTTCGGTCAAGGCGCGCGCCCGATCGCCGTCGGCCGAGGCGATCGCGGTGACGATCGCCTGGTGCTCAGCGTAAGACCCACGGCAGGTTTCCTTGTCGCCGAGGGGCGCCCAGAGCAATACGCCATGTTCGCTCTGCAGCTGAACTTCCTGGTTGGTGAGCCGCGGGGACTGTGCGGCGGCGGCGACTTCGAGGTGGAAGTGCCGCTCCGCGCGGGTCGCGTCGGGGCCGCTCGCGCCGAGGAGGTCTTCCGCGGTGAGCCGCAGCCGTTCGAGATCTTCGGGAGTGCTGCGTTCGGCGGCGAGTTTCGCGGCCGAGCCCGCGACGGCGAGGTAGTGGTCGCCGAAGTCGCGAAGTTCAGCCATTGAGACCAATCGCAGGCGTTCGGCCCACGAACTCTGCGCGGGCCAGTCCGGGGTGCGCACGAAGCTGCCGCCGCCGCGTCCGCGCCGCGTTTCGACGAGACCCTGCTGCCGCAGCACCGCGAGCGCCTCGCGCACGGTGACGGTGGAGACCCGGAACTGCGCGGCGAGTTCGGCCTCGCTCGGCAACTGCTCTGCGTCGTCGAGGAGACCGAGGGTGATGGCGTCGAACAGCCGCGCCGCGACCGCTTCCGCGCGCCCCACCTGTTCCAGCGGAGCGAACATCGCCAGTCGTGCGCTGTTCGACATCTCCTTGCGCATCGTTGGTCCACCCGTCTCGGCATCCGTTGGTGCCAATCCTGCCCCAGGGCCTTGTCATTTGAAATATGGAGTTATATGTTTCATCCTGCCACGGAGAGTCAGGAGGCGCACGCGTGCAGGAGTTGAAGCACTACATCGGCGGGACTTACGTCGACTCGCTGTCCGGAAAGGTCGCGGAAATCGTCGACCCGGTTACCGGCCGTGCGTACTGCACCGCGCCGGTGGCCGGCGCCGAGGACGTGGACCGCGCGCTGAAGGTCGCCGCGGAAGCGTTCGAAAGCTGGCGCGAGACCACCCCGGCGCAGCGGCAGCTCGCACTGCTGAAGATCGCCGACGCGCTCGAGGCGCGCGGCGAGGAGATCATCCGCGTCGAAGCGCAGGACACCGGCAAGCCGTTCGCGCTGACCATGGAGGAGGAGCTGCCCGCGGTCATCGACCAGGTGCGCTTCTTCGCCGGTGCCGCGCGCGTGCTCGAAGGCCGCTCGGCCGGCGAGTACATGGAAGGCCACACGTCGTTCATCCGCCGCGAGCCGGTCGGCGTCTGCGCGCAGGTGACGCCCTGGAACTACCCGCTGATGATGGCGATCTGGAAGATCGCGCCGGCGCTCGCCGCGGGCAACACCATCGTGCTCAAGCCGTCGGACACCACTCCTGCCTCCACGCTGCTGCTCGCCGAGATCTGCGGCGAGCACCTGCCCGCGGGCGTGTTCAACGTGATCTGCGGCGACCGCGACACCGGACGTGCGTTGGTAGAGCACGACATTCCGGCGATGGTGTCGATCACCGGCTCGGTGCGAGCGGGCATCGAGGTCGCCGGTTCGGCGGCGCACGACGTCAAGCGCGTGCACCTCGAACTGGGCGGCAAGGCTCCGGTGATCGTGTTCCCGGACGCGGATCTCGAAGCCGCCGCCGAAGCCATTGCCGCGGCCGGGTATTTCAACGCGGGCCAGGACTGCACGGCCGCCACTCGCGTGCTGGTGCACGACGACGTGCACGACACTTTCGTCAACGCGCTCACTCGCCAGGCCGAGGCGAACAAGACCGGCACGGACGACGACGTCGCCTTCGGTCCGCTCAACAACGAGGCACAGCTGGAAAAGGTCTCCGGCTTCATCGACCGGCTCCCCGGGCACGCGACTGTCCACTGTGGAGGACGGCGCTCCGGCGACGAGGGCTATTTCTACGAGGCCACCGTGGTTTCCGGCGTCCAGCAGGACGACGAGATCATCCAGAACGAGGTCTTCGGCCCGGTCATCACGGTGCAGCGGTTCACCGAGGACGACGAAGCGCTCAAGCACGCCAACGGTGTTCCTTACGGCCTCGCCTCCTCGGTGTGGACCAAGGACCACCAGCGCGCCATGAAGTTCTCGGCGAAACTCGATTTCGGGTGCGTGTGGATCAACACGCACATTCCGCTCGTGGCCGAGATGCCGCACGGCGGGTTCAAGCGGTCCGGCTACGGCAAGGACCTCTCGCTGTACGGCCTCGAGGACTACACCCGCGTCAAGCACGTGATGAGTGCGCTGTAGCCGTCGTGACCAGATCCATGGGAAGGCCTGTCATGCCCCATCAAGCCCCCGCCGAGACCCGGCCGCCGGGAAGGCGTCCGCAGTCGGCGCAGCCGGCGATCCGGCTCACCGGACTGGAAAAGCACTTCGACAAGGTGCGTGCCGTGGACGGGGTCGACCTCGACATCCCGCCCGGCGAGTTCTTCTCGATGCTCGGCCCGTCCGGTTCCGGCAAGACCACCGTGCTGCGGATGATCGCCGGATTCGAACTGCCCACCGCGGGCACGATCGAACTCGAAGGCAAGGACGTGAGCCAATTGGCTCCGTTCGACCGCGACGTCAACACGGTTTTCCAGGACTACGCGCTCTTCCCGCACATGACGGTGCAGCAGAACGTGGAGTACGGCCTGAAAGTCAAGCGGGTCGCGAAGGCCGAACGCCGGGACCGCGCGAAGGAAGCGCTGCGCACGGTGCGACTGGAGGACTTCGGCGACCGGAAGCCGTCGCAGATGTCCGGTGGACAGCGACAGCGCGTCGCGCTCGCCCGCGCTCTCGTAAATCACCCGAAAGTGTTGCTTTTGGACGAACCCCTTGGCGCGCTTGACCTGAAGCTGCGCCAAACCATGCAGGTCGAGCTCAAGCAGATCCAGCGCGAGGTCGGCATCACCTTCGTCTTCGTCACCCACGATCAGGACGAGGCGCTCACCATGAGCGACCGGATCGCCGTGTTCAACGCGGGCCGCATCGAACAGGTCGGTACTCCGGTCGAGGTTTACGAACGCCCGGCAAGTGCTTTCGTAGCAGGCTTTGTCGGCACATCGAACCTGCTCAGCGGGCGCAGCGCCGAGGCGGTGATCGGCAGGCCGGGGGTCTACAGCATCCGGCCGGAGAAGATCCGCATCGACGGAGACCTTGCGTCTCCGGCCGGTCCCGGAGAGACTTCTGCGACCGGTTCGGTCACGGATGTCGTTTATGCCGGTTCGACGGTGCGCTACGCTGTCGCGCTCGATGCCGGGGGCCAATTGTCCGTTGTCCGCCAGAACACCAGCGAGCCGACCGAGTTCGCCGACGGTCGCGTCCGCCTGCGCTGGCGCCGCGAACACAGTTTCCGGGTCCCCGAAGCCGGCTAGTTCCTCACGGGAAGGTTTCTCTCGCTATGAAGAACAGGAAGACGCTGCTCGCAGGGCTGTGCGGCGTGAGCCTCCTGCTCGCTGCCTGCGGCACCTCGGGCTCCGACTCCAAAGCGGGGTCGGCGCCAGGCGCACAGGGCTTCACGCCGCCGAAGCTGAACGCGCTGACGCAGCTCGGCCAGCCGGAAGGCCAGCTGAACGTGCTCGCGTGGCCCGGCTACGCGGAAAACGGCTCGAACGACGCGAAGGTCAACTGGGTCACGCCGTTCGAGCAGCAGACCGGATGCAAGGTCAACGTCAAGCCGTTCGGCACCTCGGACGAGGCCGTGACGCTGATGAAGACCGGGCAGTACGACGTGGTTTCGGCCTCCGGCGACGCCTCGCTGCGGCTGGTCGCCTCGGGCGACGTCGAGCCGGTCAACACCGCGCTCGTGCCGAACTACAACGACATTTACCCGTTCCTCAAGAACAAGTCGTGGAACAGCGTCAACAACGTCGCCTACGGCATCCCGCACGGCTGGGGCGCGAACGTGCTGGCCTACCGCACCGACAAGGTGCAGCCGGAGCCGAAGTCGTGGTCGCCGATGTTCGACGAGAAGTCGCAGTTCAAGGGCAAGGTCATCGCCTACGACTCGCCGATCTACATCGCCGACGCCGCGCTGTACCTGATGGCGCACCAGCCCGACCTCGGCATCAAGAACCCGTACGCCTTGGACGACAAGCAGTTCAAGGCGGCCACGGACCTGCTCAAGAAGCAGCGCCCGCTGGTCGAGGAGTACTGGTCGGACTATCTCAAGGAAACGCAGTCGCTCAAGAGCGGCGACGGCGTGATCGGCACGGCCTGGCAGGTGACGGTGAACCTCGCGAAGAGCGAAGGCGCGCCGATCGCGGCCACGGTGCCGAGCGAAGGTGCGACCGGCTGGTCGGACACCTGGATGGTGTCCGCGAAGTCGCAGCACAAGACGTGTGCGTACAAGTGGATGGACTACATCACGAGCCCCAAGGTGAACGCCCAGGTCGCCGAGTACTTCGGTGAGGCCCCGGCGAACTCCAAGGCCTGTGCGGAGTTCAAGGACAAGTCGCTGTGCGACACCTACCACGCCAACGACGCCGCGTACGCCGCCAAGATCCAGTACTGGACCACGCCGATCCCGCAGTGCCTCGACGGCCGCACGGACGTCAAGTGCAAGGACTACGGCGACTGGACCCGGGCCTGGACCGAGATCAAGGGCTGAGCCGGCTCTCGCGGATGCCGGTTCCCACCGCGCCGGCATCCGTGAGTCCGCCGGGGGTTGCGGGCACTCCCCAATGTTCCCGCAGCCCCCGGCTTTTCTCCCTTCCGCACCCGAAAGCGCTATGACATGACCGCCGTGAGCCCGCCGAGTCACCGCATCTCGGCTTTCTTCCACCGCAAACCCCAGCTGCGCCTCGGACTTCTCCTCACCGCGCCGATGCTCTGGCTCGGCCTGGCCTACCTCGGCGCGCTCGCCGCCCTCTTCATCACGGCCTTCTGGTCCACCGACGTCTTCACCGGCAAGGTGGTCACCGACTGGTCCTTCGACAACTTCGTCACCCTGTTCAGTGATTCGGTTTATCGCACGATCACGTTCCGCACCGTCGGCATCGCGCTGCTGGTGACCGTGATCGACGCGGTGATCGCCTTCCCGATGGCCTTCGCCATGGCCAAACTCGCGTCGCCGCGGGCGCAGCGCCTGCTGGTGATCATGGTGATGACGCCGCTGTGGGCGAGCTACCTGGTGAAGGCCTACGCGTGGCGGACCCTGTTGTCCGGCAACGGAGTGCTGAACTGGCTGCTGGACCCGCTCGGCCTGTCCGGCCCGGGTTACGGCGTCACCGCGACCGTGATCACGCTGTCCTACCTCTGGCTGCCGTACATGATCCTGCCGATCTACGCGGGCCTCGAGAAGCTTCCGACGTCCCTGGTGGACGCTTCCGGCGACCTCGGCGCGAAATCGTTCCGCACGTTCCGTTCGGTGATCCTGCCGCTGACGTTCCCGGCGATCGTCGCGGGTTCGATCTTCACCTTCTCGCTGTCGCTCGGCGACTACATCGCGGTGAAGATCGTCGGCGGCACTTCGCAGATGCTCGGAAATGTCGTGTACGACAACATCGGCGCGGCCAACAACCTGCCGTTCGCCGCGACCGTCGCGACGGTTCCGGTCGTGATCATGCTCGTCTACCTGGCCGCGGTGCGTCGCACCGGTGCGCTGGACAACCTCTAGGAGACCGCCGTGCGGATGTCGAAACCCGCCCGGGTGCTGCTGTGGACCGCACTCGGCGCCGGATTCGCGGTGATCTATTTCCCGCTGCTGGTGGTCCTGCTGAACTCGGTCAACGCCGACACCACGTTCGGCTGGCCGCCCAAGAGCTTCACCCTCGAATGGTGGGGCCGGGCGATCACCAACGAGGGCGCCCTGCACGCCTTGTGGACCAGCGTCATCGCCGGCCTTTCGGCGACCGCGATCGCGTTGGTGCTCGGCACGATGGCCGCGTTCGCGTTGCAGAAGTACCGGTTCTTCGGGCGCAACTCGTTGTCGCTGCTGGTGATCCTGCCGATCGCACTGCCCGGCATCGTCACCGGCATCGCGCTGAACAACGCGTTCCGGACGATCTTCGGCCTCGACCTCGGCCTGATGACGGCGATCGTCGCGCACGCCACGTTCTGCATCGTGGTGGTGTTCAACAACGTGGTCGCCCGGTTGCGCCGGATGGGCGGGAACCTGGAAGAAGCGTCGATGGACCTCGGCGCGGACGGCATGACGACGTTCCGCCTGGTGACGTTCCCGATGCTGCGATCCGCTTTGCTGGCAGGCGGTTTGCTGGCGTTCGCGCTGTCGTTCGACGAGATCATCGTGACGACGTTCACCCTCGGCACGGGCATGGAAACGCTGCCGATCTGGATCTACAACAACCTGTTCCGCCCGAACCAGGCCCCGGTGGTCAACGTGGTGGCGGCGGTGCTGATCATCGTGTCGACGGTGCCGGTCTACCTGGCCCAGCGGCTTTCCGGCGGCGACAGCTCCAGCGGCGGCCGGATCTAGCTTCGAAGGTCCGTGAAGGGCTCCTTGAGGGAATCAGATTCCTTCAAGGAGCCCTTCACGGCTTTAAACCGGTTGCCGCGCCCGAGGACTGACGTCATCCGGCATTTCGACCTCGACCGACCCGCCGTCATCGGACATTCGCTCGGCGGCATGCTGGCGGCGTTGTGGGCCGAGGAACATCCCGAATGCCCGCTCGCGGTCAACCTGGACGGGCACACGAATCCCACCGGCCCGGTGCTGCGCGGCTTCGTCGACGAGCAAGTCCGGCGAGGAGCTACCGGAACCCGTCCGTCGCCTCGCGGAGCGCCGCGAGAATGCCGGGATCGGTAACCGCGTGCCCCGCGGATTCGGTGAGCTTCAACGTCGAACCGGGCCAAGCCCGATGCAGCTGATACGCCGTGATCGGCGGGCACACCGCGTCATAGCGCCCCTGCACCAACACTCCCGGAATCCCAGCGAGCCGACCCGCGTCCCGGATCAGCTGGCCTTCTTCCAACCACGCCCCATGCTGGAAGTAGTGCACCGCAAGACGAGCGAACGTCAACGCGAACTGCGGATTCGCGTACTGGTTCACAAAGGACTGTTGCGGCAGCAACGCCACCGTCGCGCCTTCCCAAATGCTCCAAGCAATCGCGGCCCGCTCGCGTACCGCGGGGTCGGGGGAGTGGAGCAGCTCGGCATACCCGGCGAGCGGGTCGTCCGAGTGGTCCAGCGGCTCCAGAAAAGCGTCCCACTCCGCAGGGAACAGGTTCGCCGCGCCACCACGATAAAGCCAGTCCAGTTCCCGCTGCCGCACGGTGAAAATCCCGCGCAACACCATCTCGGACACCCGCGACGGATGGGTCTCCGCATAAGCCAGCGCGAGCGTCGAACCCCACGACCCGCCGAACAGCTGCCACCGCTCGATATTCAGCCGTTCGCGCAGCCGTTCCATGTCGGACACCAAGTGCCACAACGTGTTCGCCGTCAAGTCGTCGCCGGCGTTGGGCGTGCTGCGCCCGGCTCCACGCTGGTCGAACAGGATGATCCGGTACGCCTCGGGGTCGAAATGCCGCCGGGTCATCGGGGAGGAGCCGCTTCCCGGCCCGCCGTGCAGCACCACCACCGGTTTCCCCTGCGGGTTACCGGCTTCCTGGCAGTAGATCCGGTGTCCGTCGCCGACGTCCAGCATTCCGTCGGCGCGCACCGGGATCGGCGGGTAAAGCTCGTCCATACCGGACACTCTTCCCGAAGGGTCTCCACGTCAGGAAGGGAGGGTGGGGGCCCGCCCCCGCCGCCGGGCTGAGCGGGCCCCCGTCTGTGATCGCGGTCAGCAGCCTGGTGTCGCGGCTACGTTCGCGAAGCCCTTCCCGGCGCCTCCCACCTTGTTGCTGGCGCAGACCTTGTTCCCGGTGGCCGCCTTGACCACGTAGAAACCGTAGGCCGAGGGCGCCTGCACGTCCGCGGTGTTGTCCGAGAAGGTGTTGTTCTGGCCCCAGCCGTCGACCTGCACGTGGACCTCGAACGACCCGTAGGTCGCGTCGTGCACGAAGACCTTGCTGCCCTTGTTGCCGGTGACCAGGTATCCGTTGCCCTTCACGTCGACCCAGCTGTCGGCGTAGTTCTCGCCGCTCTGGCCGGTGCCGTCGAAGGTGTTGCCGCGCAGTTCGCCGCCGGTGGTGCCTTCCTTGACGTCGATCGACTCCGCGCGCACGTTGGGCCCGATCTTGTTGCCGATCGCCTTGTTGCGGTCGCTGTGATCAGGCTGCCCGTTCGGCCAGTTGCTGTTGGCCGAGCCGAAGTAGATGCCCTCGCCGAAACCGCCGTTTTCCTTGCCGGTGTCGGAGATTTCGGAGTTCTGCACGACGTTGTCGCTGCTGCCGTGCTGGAAGTGGATGCCCTCGTTGCCGATGCCGGTCACCTTGAGCCCGTCGACCAGCGTGTGGTTGACGCCCAGCGCCATCACGCCTTTCTGGCCGCCGGTGACGGTGAAGCCGGACAGCGTCCAGTAGCTGCCGGTCAGCTCGATGGTGCGGCCGCCGGAGGCCTGCACGACCGCGCTGCGCGGGCCGGTGAGGGTGATCCGGCCGGAGTCGGTGCCGTTGGCGGCGGCCTTGAAATTGCCGGTGTAGGTGGTGTTCGCGGCCAGCTGGATCGTGGTGCCCGGCTTGGTCGAGGCCAATGCGGTCTTCAGCTCGGCGGAAGTCTTGACCGGGACAGTCCCGGCGGACGCCGCGGGTGTGGCGAGTGCGAGCAGTGCTGCGGCTCCGGCAGTGGCTGCCAGAACTCGATCGCGGACGCGCATTCCAACCCTCCTCGTCGAGGCTCGATGACTTCGGATGCGGCGTGCGCTCACGCTAAGACATCGAGAGAACACTGGTCAAGTACATGATTGATGTTCATGGATGTGAACAGAATGAACAAAGGATGGCCGGAAAGTGTCGCCTGTGACTGTTCCCGCCCGGCTTGCTCGGAGTTAACCCGGTCCTCGGTAGTTTTTCCGCGGAATGCCCGAACTGCGGCGAGAAAGGCCCGTGAATGTCCGCGGTCAGCTACCTCGAGTCCATTGTCGTCGGCGCTTTGCAAGGCGTGTCGGAATTGTTTCCGGTGTCCAGTCTCGGGCACAGCGTCCTGTTGCCGGCGCTCGTCGGCGGAAGCTGGGGCCGCGACCTGAGCATCGGCAAGGATTCGCCGTACCTCGCGGTGCTGGTGGCGATGCACGTCGCCACCGCGATCGCGTTGATCCTCTTCTTCCGGCGCGACTGGGTGCGCATCGTCACCGGCCTGTGGACGTCGATCCGCCGGCGCGAGGTCCGCACGGCGGATCAGCGGCTCGCGTGGCTGCTCATCCTCGCCACGATCCCGGTCGGGATCGCCGGGCTGCTGCTGGAAAGCCTGCTGCGCGACGTGCTCGGCAAGCCGGTGCCGTCGGCGATCTTCCTGGCGCTCAACGGCGGCGTGCTCTTCGCCGCGGAGAAGTTCTCCCGGAAGCCCAGGACGGCGGTCGCGCGCGAGGAGGAGACCATCGACTTCAGCGCCGAGGAGACGATGGTGATGCGCGCGGTGACCGTCGACGAGGCGACCGACGTCCGGCTGTCGAAGCTGAGCGTGAAGGAAGCCGTGCTCATCGGTTCGGCGCAGATTTTGGCTCTGCTGCCCGGGATCAGCCGCTCCGGCATCACCATGGTGGCCGGTCTGCGCCGCGGTCTCGACCACGAGGACGCCGCCCGCTTCGCCTGGTTGCTGGCGACGCCGGTGATCCTCGCCGCGGGCGCGTTGAAGATGCCGTCGCTGTTCACTCCGGAGAACAAGCCGTCGCTCGGCCCGGCGCTGGTCGGCAGCGTGGTGGCGTTCATCGCCTCCTACATTTCTGTCCGTTTTCTGACGAAATACTTTGAAACGCGTACCTTGACCCCCTTCGCCATCTACTGCGCGGTCGCCGGAATCGGCAGTCTGATCTTCTTCGGGGTGTCAGGGGCGGCGTAGAGCGCAATTTCGCCGGGTGCACACTGAACGCATCGAAATCGTGCCTGACCTGCCGCCGCTGAGCGGATCGACGCTGTTCACGGCCTGGACCTTGGACGTCCCGGCCGTGCTCGTCGCGTTCGCGCTCGGCGCCGGCTACGTCGCGGCGGCGCGCCGTCAGGAGTGGTCAGCGGGGCGGACCACAGCGTTCCTCTCCGGGCTGGCCACGCTCATCCTCGTCACGTGCTCGTTTCTCGGCGTGTACGACACGACGCTGTTCTGGGTGCGCGCGACGCAGAACACCGTCCTGCTGATGGTCACGCCGTTGCTGCTCGCGCTCGGCGCGCCGGTGACGCTGCTGATGCGCACCGCGCCGCCTAAACTCGCTACATGGCTGCGTACGCACGGCCGTGGCAGCTTCGCGCAGTTCATCACGTTCCCGCTGTGCGTCACTGTCGTGCTGATCGCGCCGTTCCTGCTTATCTACCTCACGCCGCTGTACGAGCTCTCGCTCGACTCAGCGGTCGTCGGCGGCTTCGTGCGCGTGGCGCTCGTGCTGGCCGGCTTCTTGTACTTCTACAGCCGTGTGCAGCTCGATCCGACGCCGCGCAACGGTTCGCACCTGGTGTCGGTGTGGATCTCGTTCACCGAAGTGGTCTTCGACGGCGCGCTCGGCCTCGTGCTGTGGCTCGGCCCGCTGCTCGCGCCCGCGCACTACGACGCGGTGCACCGCGACTGGGGACCGGACCGGCGCGCCGACCAGATCATCGGGGCCGGCGTGCTGTGGATCGGCGGAGACGTCGCCGGGCTGCCGTTCGTCGGCGCGCTCTTCATCAGGTGGGCCCGCGACGACGAAAAACGGGCGAAACGGCTCGACCGGAAACTGGACGAGGAGGCAGCGGCAGGCGAGGCACCGGCGAAGGGATTGTGGTGGGAGAACGATCCGGAACTCGCCGAACGGTTCCGCCGCTCGTGAGTGCCGGCTCGCACCGGCACTCACGAGGCGACTCAGTGGAACGCGTGCTCGGGCGCGGGGAACTCGCCGCGCCGGACGTCCTCGGCGAACGCCGTCGCGGCACTCTGCAGCACCCCGGCGACGTCGGCGTACCGCTTCACGAACCGCGGCGCCTTGCCGCGGCGCAGCCCGGCCATGTCCTGCCAGACCAGCACCTGGGCGTCGCAGTCCGGGCCGGCTCCGATGCCGACCGTCGGGATCTTCAGCTCGTGCGTGACGCGCTTGGCCGCCTCTGCGGGCACCATCTCCATCACGACCGCGAACGCGCCGGCTTCCTGCAGGGCCAGCGCGTCGGCGAGCAGCTTCTCCGCCGCTTCGCCGCGCCCCTGCACCCGGTAGCCGCCGAGGTTGTGCTCGCTCTGCGGGGTGAAGCCGATGTGGCCCATGACCGGGATCCCGGCCGAGGTGAGCGCCTCGACGTGCGCCGCGAACCGGTGCCCGCCTTCGAGCTTGACCGCGTGCGCGCGGCCCTCCTTCATGAACCGGACGGACGTGGCCAGCGCCTGCTCCGGGGACAGCTGGTAGGAGCCGAATGGCAGATCGGCCACCACGAGCGCGCGTTTGGCCGCCCGGGTGACCGAGCGGACCAGCGGGAGCAGCTCGTCGACGGTGACCGGCAGCGACGTGTCGTAACCGAACACGTTGTTCGCCGCGGAGTCGCCGACCAGCAGCACGGGGATGCCCGCTTCGTCGAAAAGCTCGGCGGTATACATGTCGTAAGCGGTGAGCATGGGCCACGGTTCGCCGCGGTCCTTCAGCTCGCGCAGATGATGAATCCGGACTTTCCGAGGCTTGGCCGGGCCGGCGCCCGTCGCCGGGCCGGTTCCGTAAGGGGCGGCCACCTCGCCGGAGGCGCCGTCGGGTTGGGCAGACTGGGCAGACATCGTCGTCGACCGTCCTTCCCTCGAGGCCTCGCTGAGGTCCCCGGGTCGTGGAGTCAGTACCGGACACAGCGTGACACGCGCGCGGGAGGGCCCCAAGGTCGTGCGACCAGCTTCACACGGCCGGGTAGCGACAACCGTTTTGCCTCCTGTGACGTCTTGATAGGCATCGGACCGATATGCGTCCGGTGGTGAGAAAGTCCGGCGCCTCCCTCCAACCGGCAGCGCCGCAAGAAAGCCCGGCTGCCGCCCCACCACCTCCCTCAACGGAGCGGCGGAGCCGCACGGAAAGGATCCAATGGGAACCCCAGTGAGCGCCCGCCCGCGCAGCCTCGGCTGGAAGGCCCGCGCCGGCGGTCTCGTGGCCACTGTCGTGCAGCTCGCGGCGATCTTTTCGATCGTGCTGCTGCTCGCCGGCGGACGGCACGGGCACCTGCTGAACGGCATCGACATGGCCTTCGGCGCGGTGAGCGTGCCGACCAGTTCGAGCCTGGTGATCGTGCTGCTGCTCGTGGTGCTCGGGGCGGCGCTGCGCAGGCGCAAGAAGGCCGCGCTGTACGTGCTGGTGCTGTTCCAGGTCGCCGGCCTGGTGACCACGCTGGTCCTGCAGGCGCTGCTGCTGTGGGCTCCCGACCTGCTGACTCTCACTGCCCGCCAAATGCGGCACATCCCGACGCAGGTGGGCGCGCTCGCGGTCGCCGACGTCATCTCGATCCTGCTGATCGTGTTCCTCCTGTCGCTGCGTCCCGCGTTCCCCGCCCGGCTCGCGCCCGGCGCCTGGTGGAACGGCCTTTCCGTGCTGTTCGTCGGGTTCCTCGCGGTGATCGTGTGCGGCTGGGCACTCACCGAGGTATTCCCGGGCAGCCTTGGCGACGCGTGGGAGCGGTTCGCCTGGGTGGTCAACCACGCCACCGGCGAGAACCTGCAGCTGCGCCGCATCGGCGTCGGCGAGGGGCCGGCATGGATCGACGTCGTCCTCGACCTCGGCGCGACCTTCGTGTCCACTGCCGCGCTGTACACGCTCTTCCGCGGCGTACGCAGCCGTCGCATTCGGACAGACGACGAAGAGCTGCAGTTGCGTCGTCTGCTGGGCGAGTACGGCGAGGACGACTCTCTCGGCTACTTCGCCACGCGTCGCGACAAGAGCGTCATGTTCGCGCCCAACGGCCGCGCCGCGGTGACGTACCGCGTGCTCGCCGGCACCACAGTGGCGAGTGCGGACCCGATCGGCGACCCCGACGCGTGGCCGGACGCTGTGCAGGCGTGGCTCCACGAAGCGCGTACGTACGGCTGGACGCCAGGCGTGCTCGGCGCGAGCGAGAAGGGCGCGAAGGCGTACGCCGCGGCGGGGCTGCGCGCGCTGCAGATCGGCGACGAAGCGGTCCTCGACGTCCGAGAGTTCTCTCTTACCGGTCCTGAGCGGAAGTCCGTGCGACAGGCGGTGAAACGGATCCAGCGCGCCGGGTACACCGCGCAGGTCCGTCGGCACAGCGAAATCCCCGAAGACGAGATGGTGCAGCTGCTCGCCCGCGCGCAGCAGTGGCGGGTCGACGAGACCGAGCGTGGCTTCTCGATGGCGCTCGGCCGTCTCGGCGACCCGAGCGACGGCCGCAGCGTGATGGTCGAGGCGTACGACGCTCGCGGCGAACTGCGCGGCCTGCTGTCGTTCGTGCCGTGGGGCCGCCGGGGCCTCTCGCTCGACTTGATGCGCCGTGACCGGGACGCCGAAAACGGGCTCAACGAGTTCATGGTCGCCGAGGTCGTCGCGGCCGCGCAGCATGTCGGCGCGCAGCGGATCTCGCTGAACTTCGCGATGTTCCGTGCGGTGTTCTCCGAAGGAGAGCGCATCGGCGCCGGGCCGGTGCTGCGTGCGTGGCGTGCGGTGCTCGGTGTCGCGTCGCGGTTCTTCCAGCTGGAATCGCTGTACCGGTCCAACGCCAAGTACGGCCCGGAGTGGGAACCGCGCTTCCTCTGCTACTCCTCGGCGCGGCGGCTTCCGCGGGTCGGCATCGTCGCGGGCGCACTGGAGGGCTTCGTGCCCACCGGACGCGCGCGTTCGCTGCGACTGGAGAACGTGGGGGAGGACTTCGTCGCACAGGTCCGGCGCATCGACGAGGAAGCGGCGCAGGTCGTGCCGCGGCCCAAGCGGCGTCCGGAACAGGTGCGCGTGCGAGTGGCCAAAGTGGACAAACTGCGGGAACTCGGAGTGGACCCGTATCCCGTCGGCTTCTCCCGCGAAGACCAGCTCGGCGACATCGTGCACACGTTTTCCGGGCTGGAACCGGATTCCCACACCGGAAAACGCGTCCGGGTAGCCGGGCGAGTGCTGGCCCTGCGCACTCTCGGCGGCCTGTGTTTCGCCCGGATCAAGGACTTCTCCGGCGAACTGCAGCTGATGCTCGACGCGAAGGTCCTCGACCTCACCGGCTGGCGCACCGGCGTAGACCTTGGCGACCACGTCGGCGTGAGCGGCGAGGTGATCACGTCCCGCCGAGGCGAGCTGTCGGTGCTGGTGGACGAATGGACCGTCACCGCGAAGTGCCTGCATCCGTTGCCGGACAAGCGAAAGGGCCTCACCGACCCGGAGACGCGAGTCCGTCAGCGCTACCTGGACCTGGCGGTCAACCCAGACTCCGCGAACATGCTGCGCCTGCGCTCGACGGTCGTCCGCGCCGTCCGCGAACGCCTGCACCAGGGCGACTTCCTCGAGGTCGAAACCCCGATGCTGCAGACCATTCACGGCGGCGCCAACGCGCGGCCGTTCGTCACGCACATCAACGCCTACGACATGCGGATGTACCTGCGGATCGCCCCGGAGCTGTACCTGAAGCGCCTGTGCGTGGCCGGCGTCGAGCGGGTTTTCGAGCTGAACCGGAACTTCCGCAACGAGGGCGTGGACGCGACCCACAACCCGGAATTCACGATGCTGGAGGCGTACCAGGCGTACGCGGACTACAACGCTATGCGCCACCTGATGCGCGATCTGATCCAGTACGCCGCCGAAGCCGCGTACGGCGCACAGATCGTGCGACGCCCCGACGCCAACGGCCGCGTCGTCGAACACGACATCTCCGGCGACTGGCCCGTGATCCCCGTGCACAAGGCCGTGTCGGACGCCCTCGGCGAGGAAATCGACTCCCGCACGCCCATCGCCACCTTGCGGAAACTGTGCGCCGCCGCCGGAGTTCCCGTGCCCGAGGAAGCCAGCGCAGGCGACCTGGTCCTTAAGGCGCACGAGCACCTGGTGGAGGGTTCGACGGTGCTGCCGACCTTCTACACGGACTACCCGACCGAGGTCTCCCCGCTGACCCGCCAGCACCGCACGGACCCGCTCCTGGCCGAACGCTGGGACCTGATCGCGTTCGGCTCGGAAGTCGGGACCGCGTACACGGAGCTGACCGACCCGCTAGAGCAGCGTCGCCGGTTGGAGGCACAGTCGTTGCGCGCGGCGAGCGGGGATGTCGAGGCGATGGAGCTGGACGAGGACTTTCTGCTGGCGCTGGAACACGGAATGCCGCCGACCGGCGGCTTGGGCCTCGGAGTGGACCGGCTGCTGATGATGCTGAGCGGAACGTCGATTCGGCAGACAGTGCTGTTCCCGTTCGTCCGTCCGCAGGGGTGAGGTTTCGGGCCTTGACCCTGGCTGCGGTGACCGCTGGGCCTATTGCTTCCGCTGACTTGCTTTCGGCGCTCGGGGACGCACCCCCGGCTGTCTGCCCTCGGTGTCGGCGACCTAGTGCCCAGCTGGCCACCCGATGCGATTCGTGGTCGCAGGTGCCTCGCCGCTGCCATCGACTCGGCGGATGTCGGCAATCGCGGACACGGTGCCGCCTGCGCCCGACCGCAGGCGCATCCCGTCTGCGGATCACCGGACGCCTAGTCATCGCCCGCGGCCAGCCGCCCGGTCGTCCCAGCGACCAGCCTCGTGAGTGCCCTGCGCCCAGCCTCGTGGGCGCTGCCCTGCGGCCAGCCGCCAAAAAACCCGCAGCCTGGCCGGCTTCGCGTCATCCCCTCACCGCATCCGGCCGGACGCTGCTTGCCCTCGTTGTCCCTGGCCGAATGCCGCTTGCCCAGTGGCCCCGGCCGAATCCCGAGCATCCCTCACGTTCGAGGCAGGTATTGGCAACACGCCAACCATGATCCGGTAGCCTCCCCCAGGGATTCGGTGCGTGAGTTCGTGGTAGCGGATGGTGTCCGGAACCTCCGGTAAGTCACGGGTGTGACACCATCCGGCACTTCGTCGCAGAGATTCGCTTAGGGTGGGCAAGTGCGTGCTGCGCGGGTGGCTTTGATAGTCCTGCTCGGACTGGGTTTGGCGGGATATTCCGCGTGGCTGCTGGAGTTCTTCCTGCAGACCGGGGTGTCGCCGACCGAGCAGCCGGTCTGGGATCTGTTCCGCGCGCAACCGGTCTTCCAGATCGCGACGGGGATCGGCGGCCTGGCCTTTTTCTTCACCGGCCCCGCCCTGATGCGGCTCGCGCCCGCGCACTGGAGCGGCAGGCTGACGTCAGTTTCGGTGTCGGTGTTCGGGATCGTGCTGATGGTGTGCGCCGGGGTCCCGGAGACTGTGGTGACGCCGAACCTGCTGAGCGCGGCCGTCGCCGTCGGGGCGTTCAGCCTGGTCTTCTGGTGGCCGTCCGGGTGGCGAGCCTGTGCCGTGGGCTGCCTGGTGGTGGTGCTGGTCGCGTGGGCGCTGGTGGTGGCGTCGACGCTGGCCGGGCACTTGGAGGGCGTGTTCACCCGGGTGCAACTGGTGGTGCACGCGGCGCAGGTCGTGATCGGCGGCGCGTACGTCGTGCAGACCCCGGTTCCGGTCCGCGGCCGAAAATTGTCGGTGGCGGGTGCGATGCTGCGGAGCAACAGACACCGGAAGTGAGGCCCCCATGGCTGGCAAAGTCTCCCCAACCCCTGACGAACGCGGCGGTTTGCTCGGTTTCCTGGCCCAGCAGCGGCAAGCGATGAAGACCGCCGCGTACGGCCTGACCGACGATCAGGCGCGCGCCGTGCCCAGCGCGAGCGCCCTGAGCGTGGGCGGGCTGCTGAAACACGTGTCGTCCACCGAAAGCGGCTGGATCGACCACGTGCTGCGCATCCCGCCGAAGCCCTTCGCCGAAAGCATGGCGACCTACCAGGAAAACTACCGCCTCGGCCCGGACGAGACGCTGGAGTCGGCGATCGCGGCCTACGACGAAGTCGCCGCCCGCACCGAAGAGGTCATCGCCGGCATCGAGGACCTGAACCAGGAAGTCCCGGTCCCGAAAGACGTGCCCTGGTTCCCGGACGACGTGTCGGCCTGGTCGGTCCGCTGGGTGCTGCTGCACCTGATCGAGGAAACCGCCCGCCACGCCGGCCACGCCGACATCGTCCGCGAGTCCCTGGACGGTGCCACGGCCATGCCCCTGCAAGCCGCCGCGGAGGGCTGGCCGGAGACGGACTGGCTGAAGCCGTGGAAACCGGCGGAATGAGCCGAGTTTTCGCTGGTTACGCGCCCGGTTAGCCGCCGTGGTTGAGCCCAGCCGAGGTGGGTTGGCTGGGCGAGGTTGGCTGATTAGCCGTATCGGATGGGTTGGGTGAGTTGGTCTGGCTTGAGGTTGGACTGGTTGGTTAGCCGTGGCGGTTGGGTTAGGTGGGTCGGTTTGGCTGGAGGTTGGGTTGACTGCTTGGCCGTGGCAGTTGGGCCAGGTGGGTCGGTCTGGCTGGAAGTCGGGTTGGCTGGTTAGCCGTGGCGGTTGGGCTGGGTGAGTTGGTCTGGCTTGAGGTCGGGTTGGCTGGTTGGCCGTGACGGGTGAGCCAGGAGCCTTGGATTCGCTGAAGGTTTGGGTCGGCTGGTTGGCCGTCCGGGTTGGGCTGGCGAGCTGGACTGGCTGGAGGTTGGGTCGGCTGGTTGGCCGTTACTGGTGAGCCAGGGCGTTGGGCTCGCTGAAGGTCACGTTGGCCGGTAGTCGCGACGAGGGGGCAAGGCGGACTTGACTGGCCTCAAGGTCGGGCCGCCCGATTAGCCGCAACGGCCGAGCTGGACCAGACGGCTTCGTCCCCAGCTGGTCGTGAGGAGGGATGCCGCTCGCTGCCACGGTCCGGCCGGTCGGCTAGCTGGGGCCAACGAGCTGCCGACCATGCGGCTTTGACTGCCTTCGCCCTGCGCCGGGCAAGTGAGTGCACTCGGTTGGAAACCCTGCGGCACTGGGGGTGCGGCTGGATTCCGGCCGAGTGCACCAAGGCTCCAGCCTGATCAAGCGGCTCCTGCCCGAGCAGCCAGGCAACACTCGAGAGACCCCGCCGATCAGCGGTCAAGGCAGACCAGTTTCCGCACCTGATCCGTCAGAACAATGTCGGTTCCTCCGGAAACGCCCCTTCGATCACCAGCATCCGCCGCTTAGTCTCGACCCCGCCCGGTGCCGAAAAGCCTCCGGTGTTCTTGCCCGCTCCCAAAACCCGGTGGCACGGCACGATGATCGGAAACGGATTGTTCCCCATCGCCTGCCCGACAGCCTGAGCTCCGCCCGGCGCACCCAGCTGATGCGCGATATCCCCGTACGTCAGAACTTTCCCCGGCGGAATAGCCCGCGCGACGTCGTACGCGCGCCGGTTGAAGTCCGGCACGTCCTGGTAATCCAACGGTGCCGCACGCAAATCGCGAGCCTCTCCCGACAGCAGCGCGACGACATCCTCCACCACCGCGCGAAGTTCCTCCGGCACCGGCGATTCCACCGCGTCCGGGAAGCGGGTCGCGAGGTGCGCGCGCGTCCGCTCGGCTGTACTTCCCGGCAGCGCGGTTCCGATCACCGCACCGTCCCGCCAAGCGAGGCCGCACGCCCCGATCGGGGTGTCGAACACCGTGTACCCAACCGTCATACCGCCCAGCGTACGACCCGGCACCGACAGAAACTGGCGAGAAAACGACACGACCCTAGAGCCGCGGCGAACCCGATCGCGCCCTCCACAACGGCGGCCGCGACCCGGGCAAGCCGATCGCGATCCTGGCTGAAGCCAAGCCTCAGCCAGTCGCACCGGAAGCCCGCCCGCCCGCCGCCGAAACCCGGCCAAGCCCGGAAATCCGCTCGGGACTTTCCCTTCCCGGCCAACGGCCTCCGCGACCCCGGCGAAGCTGGCAACCGCGGTCAGGACTCCATTCCCGCCACTCGCCTCGGAGCCTGGTGAAGCCGGAAGCTCCAGTCACGACCCTGCTCCGTCGCCCGGCTCTGAGGCCTGGCGAATGTGGAAGTTCCGGTCGGGATTCCCGTTCCCGCCGCTGGTCTCCGAGCACGCTCCGCGTGCAAGAAACCTGGCGAAGCCAGAAGACTCGGTCAGGACTCCGTTCCGCCGCCGAACTCCGAGGCATGACGAGGCTGGAAGCTCTGGTCGGGACTTCCGTTCCCGCCACTGGCCTCCGAGGCTCGGCGAAGCCGGAACCCGGTCAGGACTCCGTTCCGCTGCCGAACTCCGAGGCCTGGCGAAGCCGGAACCCCGGTGAGGGCTGCGTTCGGCTGCCGAGGGCCGATGCCTGGCGAAGCCGGAACCGGGTGAGGACTCCGTCCGCCGCCGAGCGCCGACGCCGGGCGAAACTGGAACCCCGATCAGGACCTCCGTTCCCCTCACCCCGGCTCCCGAAACCCGACCAAGCCGGACCCCCGGAACCCGAAACCCCCGGTCAGGATTTCCGTTCCCGCCACCCGTTCGTCATCGGAAGCCGTCGATCCCGGCCAAACGCCTTGAACGTGATCTTCGTGCCCGGCGGGTACTGCCGCCGCTTGTACTCCGCTCGGTCGACCAGTCGCACGACCCGGTCGATCGTTTCCGGGTCGAACCCGGCCTCGATCAGGTCCGCGTACCCGCGGTCGTTCTCGACGTAGTCGTCCAGGACGTCGTCCAGCAGCTCGTAATCCGGCAGCGAATCCGAGTCCTTCTGGTCCGGCCGCAGCTCCGCGGACGGCGGCTTCGTGATCGAGTTTTCCGGGATCGGCGGCGTTTCCCCGCGCTTGGCCGCTTCCTCGTTCCGCCACCGCGCCAGCTGCCACACGTGCGTCTTGAACAAGTCCTTGATCGGCGCGAACGCACCGACCGCATCGCCGTAAATGGTCGAGTAGCCGACGGCCAGCTCGGTCTTGTTGCCGGTCGCCAGCACCAGGTGTCCGTCCAAATTGGACAGCGCCATCAGCAGCATCCCGCGCACCCGCGCCTGGATGTTCTCCTCCGCGAGCCCGGTCAGCTGCAGCTGGTTCACATACACGTCAACCATGTCGCCGATCGGCTCGACCCGGTAGTGCGCGCCGATCCGCTCCGCCAAGTCGGAAGCGTCATCCCGCGAGTGCGAGGACGAGTACTTCGACGGCATCGAAACGCCGTACACGTTGTCCCCGCCGAGGGCGTCCGCCGCGAGGGCCGCGCAGACCGCCGAGTCGATTCCGCCGGAGAAGCCGAAGGTGACCGAAGAAAATCCGTTCTTGTGCACGTAATCGCGCAAACCGACGACCAGCGCCGACCACACCTCGGCCTCGTCCGACAGCGGTTCGCTGATCGTCGGAGCGACCAGCGGCGAGTACTCAACCAGCGGCGAGTCATTCAACACCCGCCGGTGCACTTCCAGCCCGTCGAAAGAGCCGGTGGCGGCAGCACCAGCGACAGGCAGGTCCAAGTCCAGCACCAGCAGGTGCTCCACGAACTGCGGAGCCCGCGCGAGCAGAGTCCCGTCCGCGCCGACCACCAGCGAGTCGCCGTCGAAGACCAGATCGTCCTGGCCGCCGACCTGGTTCGTGTACACCAGCGGCGCGCCCGCCTCGGCCGCTCGCCGGGCGATCAGCGGCAGCCGTTGTTCGTCCTTCGAGCGCTCGTACGGCGACGCGTTCGGCGCGACCACCAGGTCGACCCCGGCCTTGCCCAGCGCGGAGATCGGGCCGCCGTCCTGCCAGATGTCCTCGCAGATCACCATGCCGATGTCGACGCCGTGCAGCCGCAGCACCTCGAGTTCGGTGCCCGGTTTGAAGTACCGGTGCTCGTCGAACACGCCGTAGTTCGGCAGGTGGTGCTTGAACTGCCGGGCGACGACCTCGCCGCGGTACAGCGCCGCCGCGGCGTCGCGCGGGCCGATTTCGTCGTGATCCAGGTAGCCGACGTACGCGAGCACCTCGCCGCAGCCTGCCTCGTCGAGCCGGCGCGCCAGTTCGGTCACCGAGCGCCGGGACGCGTCGGCGAACGTGCGCCGGAGCGTGAGGTCCTCGACCGGGTAACCGGTTTGGGACATCTCCGGGAACACGACGACGTGCGCGCCCGCCTCGGCGGCCTTGCGGGTCCACTCGACGGTGAGCGCGGTGTTCCCGTCGATGTCGCCGACGGTGGTGTTGACCTGGGCCAGTGCGATGCGCAGTTGCGGCATGCCGCCATTCTGTCCCACCGCACCGACAGAAACTACGCAGAGGTGAGCCAGAGAACGGCGAAGGGCCCCTCACCCGCGGCGAGGGGCCCTTCGAAACGAGGAATCAGGACTTCTTCATCCGCATCATGCTGCGCACCTTCTTGACCGTCTGCTCGAAGTCCGAGTCGAACGGGTTGTCGTGCACCAAGTAAGTCCACGTCGTGTTCGCCCGCCGCACGCCGACCTCGGCGAGATCGAGCCCGTCGTCGGTGATCTCGGCTTCCTCGAGCGTCTTCGCCGACCGCGAGGCGGATTCGGCGATGATCTTGTGGAACTCCGGGATCGCCGCGCGGTGGAACTCGTCCAGCGGCGTCTCGCGGGCCAGCGCACGCAGGTGGATGCTCTCGCGCACGTCGGTGAGATACGCCAGGTGATCCGACCACAGCTGGTCGAGGTGGAACAGCCGGACCTCGCGGCACACCTGCTCGAGCCGCTCGGAGTCGTCCAGCTTTTCCTTCAGCTCGGCGAACTTCTCCGGCTGCGCCTTCTCCAGCTCCTCGGCCGCGAGCCCGGTGTGCAGCACCTTGTCGCGGTGTTCCAGCAGCTCGGCGCGCTGCCGCTCGATCAGCCGCGTGTAGCGCCAGGTGTTGCGGTGGATTTCCAGGTCGACGCCCTCGGCCACGCGCTGGGCGTGGTTGAGCTGCCGGTGCGCGGCCGGGTCGGTGATCTCGCCGGTCTCGGTGTCCGCGTCGATGCCGTCCGGCAGATCCGGCGCGTTCGACAGCACGAGGTCGTCGTTGAGGCTCGCGAAGAAGATCGCGCTGCCCGGGTCGCCCTGCCGTCCGGACCGGCCGCGCAGCTGCCCGTCGAGACGGCTCGACGGATACCGCGCGGTGCCGATCACGTGCAGGCCGCCCAGCTCGGCGACCTCCTCGCGGGTCGTGCCGTCGCTGCCGCCCAGCCGGATGTCGGTACCGCGACCGGCCATCTGCGTGGACACGGTGACCGCGCCCTTCTTGCCCGCCTCGGCGATGATCGCGGCCTCTTCGGCGTCGTTGCGCGCGTTCAGCACGACGCACGGCAGTTCGGCCTTCGCCAGCTTTTCCGCCAGCTCCTCGGACTCGGCGACGTCCTGGGTGCCGACGAGAATCGGCCGCCCGGTCTCGTGCACCGTGCGGATCTCCTCCTCGATCGCGCGCAGCTTCTGCGACGGCGAGGCGAAAACGCGGTCCTGCTGGTCCTCGCGCACGTTCGGGGTGTTCGGCGGGATCACCGCGACCTCGAGCTTGTAGAACTCGCGCAGCTGCTCGGCGACCGCGACGGCGGTACCGGTCATGCCCGCGACCTCGGGGTAGCGCGCGAGCAGCGCCTGCACGGTGATCGAGTCGAGAATCTCGCCCCGGTCAGTCGCGGTGACCTGCTCCTTCGCCTCGACCGCGGCCTGCAGGCCGTCCGGCCAGCGCTGCAGCTCGGCGACGCGGCCGCGGGCGGCGTTGATCAGCTGCACCTTGCCGTCGCGGACCAGGTAGTCGACGTCGCGGGTGAGCAGGGCGTGCGCGTGCAGGGCGACGTTCACCGCGGCGAGCCGGTCCGAACCGGACTCGTCGTACAGGTCGACGCCGCCGAGCGACTTCTCCACGACCGACGCGCCGGCGCTGGTCAGCCACGCGTTGCGGCCTTCGGAGTCGGTCTCGTAATGCAGGCCGAGCCGCAGCCGCCGGACGATCTTGGCGACCTCCTCGTCGGCGTCGTTGTGGTCGATCGAACCGGCCATGACCAGCGGCACGCGCGCCTCGTCGACCAGCACCGAGTCGGCCTCGTCGACGATCGCCACCTCGGGAGCCTTCTGCACCAGGTCGTCGGCGCTGGTCACCAGGCGGTCGCGCAGCACGTCGAAGCCGATTTCGGCGACCGCGCCGTAGGTGACCTCCTTGCCGTAGGCCTCCTTGCGCTCCTCCTTCGAATGCGCCGGTTCGACCCAGCCGACGGTGACGCCGAGCAGCTCGTACACCGGGCCCATCCACTCCGCGTCGCGGCGGGCGAGGTAGTCGTTGACCGTGACCACGTGCACCCGGCGGCCGCGCAGCGCGTACCCGGCTCCGGCGAGCGCGCCGGCGAGCGTCTTGCCCTCACCGGTCTCCATCTGCACGACGTGGCCGGTGAGCAGGCCCATGGTGCCGAGCAACTGCACGTCGAAGGCCCGCTCGCCGAGCTTGCGCCGGGCGGCCTCGCGGCCGAGCGCGCAGATCTCGATCAGCTGGCTGTCGGTGAACGAGGCGGCCCCGCCGATGGCGTCTCGCAGCTTGCCCGCGCGCTCGGTGAGCTCGGCGTCCTCGAGCTTCTCCAGCTCCGGTTCGAGCTTCTCGACGGCGGGCAGCAGCGCTTCGTAACGGGTCAGCTCGACGCTGCCCGGCCGCTGGATGATCCGGCGGAGCCGCTTGCCCACCCGGCTGATCAGTGCCACCCCTGGTCTCCTCGTGTCGATGTGTCTCCGGTCGCACCCCGCACTGCCCAACGCGCCGACGGTGCGTTCGAGTTCCGCGCCCGGATGGCACGATCAAACCGTGCCACGTCATCCCAGCGCCAGCCCGAAAGTCCATCCGTTCGTCGCGTTAGCGGCTGCCGGCCTGCTCGCGACCACGCTCGCGGCGTGCTCGTCGAAGCCCGACCAGGCCGCGCTCGCGCCGACGGTCGAATCGCACGCGCCGGTGGGCCCGGTGCCCGCCGGACTGGAGCGGTTCTACGGGCAGAGCGTGTCCTGGTCCGCGTGTGCACCCTACGCGACCTCGGACGACGCGCGATCCGCCTTCAAGGCGCAGGGAATCGAGTGCGGACGGCTCACGGTTCCGTTGAACTATGACAAACCGGACGGGCAGACGATCACCATCGGCGTGCTGCGGCACCGCGCGAGCGATCCGGGCGAGAAAATCGGTTCGCTCGTGGTGAACCCGGGCGGACCGGGCGCTTCGGGCATGGTCGCCGCGGCGGGCCTGATGGACCAGGTGTCGAAGTCCGATCTGGGCGACCGGTTCGACCTCGTCGGTTTCGACCCGCGCGGGATCGGGGCCAGCGAACCGCAGATCAAATGCCTGACCGGACCCGAACGCGACGCGGACCGCGCCGACGACAGCGAGACCGACGGTTCGCCTGCCGGCGTCGCGAAGCAGGAGACGGAACAGAAGGACTTCGCCGCGAAGTGCACACAGCGGACGAAGTACGGCGACGACATGCTCGCGCACGTCGGCACGCGCGACGTCGTTAAGGACATGGACGTGCTGCGAAGCGTCCTAGGCGACGAGAAGCTCACGTACCTCGGTTACTCGTACGGCACGCGCATCGGGTCCACGTACGCGGAGACCTTCCCGAAGAACGTGCGTGCGCTCGTTCTCGACGGCGCTGTCGACCCGACGCAGAGCCCGGAAGACTCGCTCGTCGCGCAGGGCCAGGGCTTCGGCGGAGCGTTCAACGAATTCGCGAAGTGGTGCGCGGCGCGTCAGGACTGCGCGCTCGGCCACGACCCCGCCGACGCGACGAAGCAGTTTCAGGACCTCACGCGCCGGTTGATCGACTTCCCCGTTCCGGTGGGCGACGGCCGCAAGCTGTCGTACGACGATGCGACCACTGGCGCCATACAGGCCCTCTACCAGCAGAATCTCTGGGAGTACCTGAACACGGGGCTGAACGAGCTGAGGCTGCAGCGCGGCACGACGCTGGAGAAACTGGCCGACATCTACAACGAGCGCAACCCGGACGGCACCTACGGCACCACGCAGGACGCCTTCATCGCGATCCGCTGCGTCGATGATCCTCGAGTCACCGATCCGAAGCAGATCCTCGAAGGCCAGGAGAAATACGTAAAGGCCGCGCCGTTCCTCGACGACGGCCGCAAAGCCAGCTCCGCTCGCGACGCGTGCGCGTTCTGGCCGGTGCCGAACACGTCGAAGCCGCATGAGCCGAACGTCGAGGGCCTGCCGAAGACTCTGACGATCTCGACCACGAATGACCCGGCGACGCCGTACCAGGCGGGCGTGAATCTCGCGAAGGCGTTGAAGGGTTCGCTGTTGACCTTCGAGGGGACGCAGCACACGGTGTTCCTGCAGGGCAACGCGTGCGTCGACAAGGCGGGGTCGGCGTACCTGATCGACGGCACGACGCCGCCGGACGGCACTCGCTGTAAGTCCAGCTGAGGTCGCGCTGGCTCGCGACGGTTGTGGCGGCGACGCCCGAGCCGGAGACCGCTAGGGCTGCTGATCCGTCAGCAGCACCTCGTACATCACCGGGCTGTCGCGCATTGTCGCCGGTGGCACCTGCAGCCACATCCGCGCGAAGCGGCGCGGTTCCGCCGCCGTCACCCAGATCTTCACGTTCACGTCCGCGTGGATCTGCGGTACCAGCGCCGCCGCGACAGCCTGGGGCACAGTTCCGCCGACGCGGTAGCCGTCGACGTGCTGGATCGTCTCGCGGATTTCGGTTTTCGGCTGCTGGAGCGAGCCGAGCAGACGGATCAGACCGCCGTGCGGACCGAGGAACCGGCTGACCGGGAAAGTCGTGGGACCGCTCGTTTCGCCACCCTTCGTGTCCTTGGCGGTCGCGGTGTGCCCGGAGACGGTGAACGAGAACGACCGATCGGTGAATTCCGCGCTGCCGCTCGCCTGCCCGCCGTTCTTGAGCGTCGCGTTGCCGACGAGCTTCGTCATCGGCAGGCCGGGCAGTACGCCATTGACGCCGACCGAGAAGTGCAGGCTGCGGACCTTGGAGAAGTTCTCCTTGGCGGCGGAGAGCAATCCGTCCGCCGCGGGCAAGGGGGGTGCCGCGGTGCAACCGCCGACCAGCCCGAGGAGCAGCAGCGCCGGCAGGACACGTCGGCTGAGCATGGCCGAGAGCCTACTTGGTTGGCCCGATCCTTTCGGATGGTGTCCTTCCGGCCACTGTCGACAGAGGTCCGAGCGCACCAGACTGACTGCTCGTGACCGTTGAGACTCGTCCTGCCCGCCGCCTGCACCGCGCCTGGTTCGTCGCGGCGGCCGCGTTCGTCGCCCTCCTCGCCGCCGCCGGCTTCCGCGCCGCGCCGGGTGTCCTGATCGATCCGCTGCACGAAGAATTCGGTTGGTCCCGCGCCACGATCGGCTCCGCCGTCTCGGTCAACCTCGTCCTATACGGCCTCTTCGCGCCCTTCGCCGCGGCGCTCATGGAGCGGTTCGGCATCCGCCGGGTCGCGGCTACCGCGCTGTGCGTCGTCGCGCTCGGCGCGGGCGGCACGGTCTTCATGAGCGCCAGCTGGCAGCTGATCCTCTGCTGGGGCGTGCTCGTCGGCCTCGGCACCGGCTCGATGGCGATGAGCTTCGCCGCGATGGTCGCGACGCGCTGGTTCGTCCGCCACCGCGGTGTCGTAACTGGCGTACTGACCGCCGCCGGAGCGACCGGTCAGCTGATCTTCCTGCCGTTGATCGCGTCGCTCGCGGTGGACGACGGCTGGCGGACTGCGTCCATGGTCATTGCCATCGCGGCTCTCGCGGTGGTCCCGGTCGTGCTGTTGGCCGTACGCGACCATCCTGCCGACGTCGGCACTGTCGCGTACGGAGCGCCCGAAGGCACCGAAGTCGAGCGCCCGGCCCCGAAGGTCGGCACTGTCCGCCGAGGGTCGACGGTGCTGTTCCAGGCCGCACGCACCCGCACGTTCTGGCTGCTCGCTATCGGGTTCGCCATCTGCGGGGCGACCACGAACGGGTTGGTCAGCACACACTTCGTCCCGGCCGCGCACGACCACGGCATGCCGCAGACGACCGCGGCGAGCCTGCTCGCGCTGGTCGGCGTCTTCGACGTGGTGGGAACGATCGCGTCGGGATGGCTCACCGACCGTGTCGACCCACGGATCCTGCTCGGCGTCTACTACGCGTTGCGGGGAGTTTCTCTCGCCCTGTTGCCGCAGCTGTTCACGAATTCGGTCCAGCCGAGCATGTGGGCGTTCATCCTCTTCTACGGCCTCGACTGGGTGGCGACCGTTCCGCCGACGGTCGCGCTCTGCATCCGCTCCTTCGGGGAAGCCGGGCCGATCGTGTTCGGCTGGGTCTTCGCCTGCCACCAGCTGGGCGCGGCGTTCGCGGCTTCCGCCGCCGGCGCGGTGCGCGACCAGCTCGGCGATTACGCGGTCGCCTGGTACGTCGCCGCCGGGCTCGCGGTCATCGCCTCGGTCGCGTCGCTGTCGATCACCCGGTCAAGCAAAACTCAGAAACCCCACCTCGCGTGAACCCGTCTCCGATGTGGGTGACCCGTGAAACATGGCGTTAACACGTGCTGGTTAGGGTTCGGCCATGGATCGCCAGCAGGAATTCGTGCTCCGCACTTTGGAAGAGCGCGACATCCGTTTCGTTCGCCTGTGGTTCACCGACGTGCTGGGATTTCTGAAGTCCGTCGCGGTCGCGCCCGCTGAACTGGAGGGCGCGTTCAGCGAGGGCATCGGGTTCGACGGCTCGGCCATCGAAGGCTTCGCACGCGTCTACGAGTCGGACATGGTCGCCAAGCCCGACCCGTCCACGTTCCAGGTGCTGCCGTGGGAGACCCCGGAGGGCGGCCCGTACTCCGCGCGGATGTTCTGCGACATCGCGATGCCCGACGGTTCGCCGTCCTGGGCCGACCCGCGGCACGTGCTGCGCCGCCAGCTGTCGAAGGCCAGCGAGGCCGGGTTCACCTGCTACGTGCACCCGGAGATCGAGTTCTTCCTGCTCGCCAACCTTCCCGACGACGGCAGCGAGCCCGAGCCCGCCGACAACGGCGGCTACTTCGACCAAGCCAGCCACGCCACCGCGACCCATTTCCGCCGGCACGCCATCGAGACCCTCGAGGCGATGGGCATCTCGGTCGAGTTCAGCCACCACGAGGGCGCGCCGGGCCAGCAGGAAATTGACCTTCGCTACGCCGACGCGCTGACCATGGCCGACAACGTGATGACGTTCCGTTACGTCGTCAAGGAGGTCGCGCTGACCCAGGGCGTGCGCGCGACCTTCATGCCGAAGCCGTTCACCGACCAGCCCGGCTCCGGCATGCACACCCACGTCAGCCTGTTCGAAGGCGACCGCAACGCGTTCTACGACGCGGAGGACCCGCACGAGCTTTCCGAGACCGGCAAGGCGTTCGTCGCCGGCGTCCTGCACTACGCCAAGGAAATCTCCGCCGTCACCAATCAGTGGGTCAATTCCTACAAACGGCTGATCAGCGGCAGCGAGGCTCCGACGACGGTGTCGTGGGGAAGGGCGAACCGCTCGGCGCTCGTGCGCGTGCCGATGTACTCGCCGGGCAAGGCGTCGTCGCGGCGCGTGGAGATCCGGACGCTCGATTCGGCGTGCAACCCGTACCTGGCCTACTCGGTGATACTGGCCGCGGGGCTGAAGGGCATCGAAAAGGGCTACGAGCTGCCGCCGCCCGCCGAGGACAACATCTGGCAGCTGTCGGACTCCGAACGCCGCGCCGCCGGTTACTCGCAGTTGCCGCAGAACCTCGGCGAGGCGCTTGCCGAGATGGAGAAGTCGGAACTGCTGCCGGAAGCGCTCGGCGAGCACGTTTACGACTTCTTCTTGCGCAACAAGCGGGTCGAGTGGGACAACTACCGGAGCGCGGTCACTCCGTACGAGCTCCGGACCCTGTTGCCGATGCTCTGACGGGCCCCCGGGCCGTGCTCCGACGTTGGGGAGGCATCGGAACATGGGAAAAAGACTGCCCGCCGTACTCGCCGCACTGGTCGCGGCGGCGGGCTTGGCCACCGCGCCGCCGGCGGTCGCGATGCAGGATGAACCCGCGGTCGACGCGGCGGGCCTGCACTTCGACCTCGACCGCGCCGACATCCCGTTCCTGCAGCACCGGATGGCGACCGGTCAGCTCACTCCGACCCGGCTGACCAGCGCGTACCTCGCCCGGATCCGGGTGCTCGACCCGAAGGTCAACGCCGTCCTCGCGCTCAACCCGGCCGCGCTCGCGCAAGCCGCGGCCAGCGACCTCCGGCACCGGACCGGCCGCACCCGCGGTCCGCTCGACGGGATCCCGGTGCTGGTCAAGGACAACGTCGACACCCACGACCAGCAGACCACCGCCGGTTCGCGGGCGCTGCGGAGCCGTCCGGCGAAGGACGCCACGCTGATCACCCGGCTGCGCGATGCGGGAGCGGTGATCCTCGGCAAGGCGAACCTGTCCGAATGGGCCAACTTCCGCGCCGCGAAGCCGACTTCCGGCTGGTCCGGCGTCGGCGGGCAGACCAACAACCCGTACGTCCTGGACCACAACCCGTGCGGGTCGTCCGCCGGCTCCGCGGCGGGCGTCGCCGCGTCGCTCGCGCAGGTCGCGATCGGCAGCGAGACCGACGGGTCGATCGTGTGCCCGGCCGGGATGACCGCGACCGTCGGCCACAAACCGAGTCTCGGGCTCGTCAGCCGCACCGGCGTCGTGCCGATCTCCGCGGAACAGGACACGGCGGGACCCATCGCGCGCAACGTCGTCGACACCGCGCTGACCCTCTCGGTGCTGCAGGGTCGCGACCCGTCCGACCCGGCCACCCTGCGCTACCCGCAGACCCAGCCGACCGACTACGCGAAACTCCTCCGCCCCGGCGTCCTGCGCGGCGCCCGGATCGGCCTGTGGCGGCTGCCGGTGCTCGGCCCGGACACGGACGCCGTGGTCAGCAAGACGAAAGCCTCGCTGGAACGCGCCGGGGCGACGGTCGTCGAGGTGACCCTGCCATACCAGGACCGGCTCTCGGCGCTGGAGTTCCCGGCGCTGCTGACCGAGTTCCACCGGGACATCGACGCCTACCTCGCCACGCGCCCCACCGGCCCGCGGAACCTGGCGGACCTCATCGCGTACAACCGCGCTGACCCGCTGGAACGCACCTGCTTCGCTGGCCAGGAACTGTTCGAGCAGGCGCTCGCCGCGCCCGGCCCGCAGGATCCGACCTACCTGAAGAACCGGGCCGAGCTGCAGGACCTGTCGCGCCGGTCGCTGGACGAGACCCTCGCGAAGTACGACCTGGACGCCATCGCGTCGCCGACGAACCCGCCGGCTTGGAAGACGGACTGCAAGGTCGGCGACAACGACGTGATCCCGTCCTCGACCCCGGCCGCGGTGGCGGGGTACCCGGCCGTCACCGTCCCGGCCGGTTCGGTCGGATCGCTGCCGGTGGGGATTTCGTTCATGGGCGGACAGTGGAGCGACGGGAAGATGCTCGCGCTGGCCGCGGACTACACGCGGGTCGCACCGGCTCGGGTTCCGCCTCGATACCTGCCCCGGTTGCCTGGGTAAGCCTTTCGGGGTGATGGCTTGTCGGCCGCCGGTCAGTGCACTGCACTGGCCGGCGGCTTTCGTTTTCGGCAGGTGCCGCTGCGGATCAGTGGGCCTGGGCAGCTGGCTGACCTGCGTAATCGGGTTGCGCGGGCGGCCGCGAAGGGGTGGACTTGGGCTGGTTCGAGGGCGGCCGGGCGGAGACCTGGGTCACTCGGGGGCTCTCCGGAGCCCGTCCGAGCGCCTGCGAACCGGTCGAATCGGCCCGCTGTCAAGGCTCTGACCAGCGTCGATGCCGTTAAGTGACCCCCCTGTTTTCGGGTGGTTGGAAGGCATGTAATCTTCTCTTCGTCGCCAGGAACACCGGGCCGGCGGGGCCGAAAGCCTCACCGACCAGGAGCCAGGGCCGAGCGGGTTGACACCGCGAAACGGACCAGGTAATGTTCAGCGTCGGCCCACGAGCGGCCGCCGACTCCCTACGACTAGCTTGTAGGTACCGGCATGCTCGACCAAAAGCTTGAAATAACGCATCGAGTTTGGCCTGGTTGATTCCGGGGCTGGTTCGGGGTGTGTTGCTTGAGAACTCAACAGTGTGCTAGTGAACTAAGCCAGTAGAGCTTATATGAAACCCCCTCGTCGGGGTTTCCTTTGAG